>VBDQ01000050.1 GCA_005889075.1 Chloroflexota bacterium | reverse complement strand
TGAGCGCAATCGTGATAGCGGAGTCCTGGCGGGCGACCGCCATCGTCCTGCTCATCCTGATCGCGGGGCTGCAGCTGATCCCGCGTGACTTCTTCGAAGCCGCCGACCTCTTCGGGGCGACGCGCTTCCGTCGGACCGTCCACGTTGTGCTCCCGCTGCTTCGTCCGAGTCTCCAGTCCGCGCTCATCATCCGAACGATCTTCGCGTTGCAGACATTCGCGGTAGTGTTCGCGCTGGCCGGGCGCAACATGCCCGTGCTCGCGGGTGAGGCATATACGTGGTATGCCGCCAATCGAAACGAGCACTTGGCGGCAGCGTACGCGGTCCTTCTCCTGGCGCTGACCGCGGTCGCGACCGTTGTCTACCTACGCGTGCTCGGGCTTCGCGAGGCGGAAGTCCAGCGGTGAGCCCACGCGTCCTCGACAGAGCGCTGATCTACGGCAGCGCGATCCTGCTCGCGGTCTGGGTGCTGATCCCGTTCTACATCATCGCGGTCTCCGCCTTCACTCCGCAGGCAAGGATCTTCGACTTTCCCAAGCCGCTGCTGCCGACGGCGTTCTCGACCGACACGATGCAATTCTTTGTGGAGGCTCGCGGCGTCGTCCCCTCAGTCATCAACAGCCTGCTGGTCGCGCTGGCCACGATCGCCTTCGGCCTCACGCTCGGCACCCCCGCGGGCTACGCGCTGGCGAGATTTCACTTCCGCGGACGCGAAGCCTTCCAGGTGATCGTCCTCGCGACGAAGATGTTTCCAATCGCCATCCTGTCGATTCCGCTGGCGGTGACCTTCCTTCAGCTCGGGCTCTACGACAACCTCCTGGCAGTCGCGCTGGTCCACACCGCGATGGCTCTGCCCTTCATCATCCTGGTGACCGGGGGCGTATTTGTCGCCGTCTCCCATGAGCTTGAGGAGGCGGCTCAGACGCTTGGCTGCACACGGTGGGGCGCATTCCTCCGGGTTGCTCTACCGCTGGCGCTCCCAGGGCTGGCCGCCGCCGCGATCTTCACCTTCGTGATCTCCTGGAACGAAGTCTTCGCCGCCACGATCCTGACCCTCCGTACGCGCACCCTCCCAGCCTTGGTCCTTGCCGGGCTCGGAACGTCGCCTCTCGGATTCAAGTTCGCGGGCGGCCTCTTCATGGCGATGCCCGCGATCGTTTTCATCTTCCTCATCCGCCGCTATCTCATGAATCTGTGGGGGTCGCGCTGATGGCCGCTATCGGCATCGACAAGGCGACCAAGATCTTCGGCAGGACGGCCGCGCTTAAGGGCGTGTCACTCGATATCCGGGACGGCGAATTCATGGTCCTGCTCGGTCCCTCTGGCTGCGGTAAGACCACGCTGCTTCGCTGCGTTGCCGGTCTCGAGCAGGTTGACGCTGGCCGTGTCCGGATCGGTGACCGCGACGTAACCGACCTCGCGCCGCGGGATCGGAACATCGCGATGGTGTTCCAGAGCTACGCGGTGTTCCCGCACATGACGGTAGCCGGCAACATTGGTTTCGGTCTGCGCATGCGGCGCGTTCCGAGGCCCGACATCCAACAGCGCGTACGGCAGGGCGCCGAGTTGCTCGGGCTCGTGTCGTTCCTCGACCGTTACCCCGCGCAGCTCTCGGGTGGCCAGCGGCAGCGCGTCGCCGTAGCTCGCGCGCTCGTGATGGACGCGCCGGTGTTGCTGATGGACGAGCCGCTCTCGAACCTCGATGCGCTGCTGCGGCTTCAAGCGCGTGCCGACCTCAAGCGCCTGCACAAAGAGGTGAAGCGCACGACGATCTACGTAACCCACGATCAGGTCGAGGCGATGAGCATGGGCGACCGCATCGCGGTTATGCGCGACGGTGCGATCGAGCAGATCGGGGCACCGATGGAGATCTACGACAACCCGGCGTCTCAGTTCGTCGGTGGATTCATCGGATCGCCGCCGATGAACTTCCTCCGCGGCGCGGTTCGCGACGGTGGCTTCGCCGGCGATGGCTTCAGCGTGCCTTTGTCGCGACCGCGCGGCGAGCAGGGCCGCGAGCTGCTCCTCGGCGTCCGCGCGGAACACATCGTCATCGGTGGCGGCGGCATTCCCGCGAAGGTCCTGGTCGTCGAGCCGCTCGGATCGCACGCGCTCGTCACTGCGGTAGTCGGGAAGACGGCGGTGAAAGTGCAGGCGCCGGTCGATGTCGCCGTGAAGCCCGATCAGGCGATCTCTCTGCGCTTCGACGAATCGCGCGTTCGCTGGATGGACGCGGGATCGGGCACGGCCCTGCCCAACTGAAGCCGACTCCGCTCGATCGACGTCGTTCCTACAAGCCGCTCGACTTCGGCAACGGCATCGTCGCGGGGACGATCGGACCATCGGGTCGGCTGCTCTCTCTGGGCATCGCCCACCACGAGCTCGGTCGGCTGTGGCTGACCGCCACTGAGCCGTTCCCCGAATCGCGGCGTGGCGACGAAGACGCCGTGCGCGAGCACCGTGCGGCTCTCGCCGCACCGGATCGCCCGTCCTTCGGGCTCGCGCTCCTCGAAGCCGGCAGCCAGGCCTTCTTCGTCGAGGATGCGCTCCCCATCGCCGTTATCGACTCCACTGACTCCCGCATCGAGGTCACCACCTTCGCGCCTGCCGGCCGCGCGGGCCTGGTGCAGCTGATCCGCGTTTCATCTCGTCGCACCCGATTCAGCTTGCGGACCGAGTGGACCGGGCGTCCTCGTCTTGGCCGAGCGGACTACACCCAGATCACCGAGGGCGGTCCGCTGCCGAGCCCCGCTGCGGCGCCGCGCGAGGGCCGTGAAGGCGACGTGCTGTGGATCGACGACCGCGCGCTCGAGGGAGCCGTCGCGTTCGCTCTACCCGGCCCCGTGCAGATCGACGCAGGCGGAAGCGCGTTGCTCGTCGTCGCGGTCGCGATCGGTACACAGCTCGCTGACGTGGTCGCCGAATCACGCGCGCTCGCGCGCGATGCGACCGTCCTGGCGAGTGCCGAGGTCCGCTCGCGTGCCTCCTTCTGGCGCGGTGTCGGTCTCGAGGGCGATGGCGAGCGAAAGCATCTGATCCGCCGCGGTATCGCGTACGCGCTCGACTGCGCCCAGTCACGCGTGAGCGACCGCGCCGTCGCGATCATCACCGACCACGAGATCCTGCCGCTCGTCTGGACGCGGGACGCCTATTACATCTGCCGCGCGCTCCTTGCGCTCGGTCCGAACGAGCCGCGAGCGATCCTCGCGGTCGAGCAGTTCATCGTGTGGCTCTTCGAGATCGCGGAGCGCCGCGAGGGCGCGTGGCCGCGCTCGGCGCTGGCGAGTGGCAAGGCCAAAGACGTCGCGTTCCAGCTGGACCAGCAGCTCTATCCGGCGCTCCTCGTCGCCGACCACGCGCGCCTCGCGGCGACGACCGCCCTGCGCGAGCGCTACGAAGAGCTGTGTCGCGCGACGCTCGATGCCGTGCTGGCGCGGCGGTCAGCGTTCGGTCTCGTTCCGACGGCCGAGACGCCGGCCGATGACCCGCTGCGTCAGCCCTTCCACTTCTCGAGCCACATCTTGCTCTGGCATGTGCTGCGGGCCTTCGGGCATGGCGCGGCGGAAGAGATACGAGCCGCGACGCTCGAGCACTTCGCGAGCGAGGAACGGTTCGCGTACGCGATCGTCGGCGCGCAGGGCACCGGCGCGCGTCACTATCACGACGCGAACGACCTGCCGACGGTCTTCGCACCGGGGTGGGGCTTTTGCGGCGCGGACGATCCGCAGTGGCGCGCGACGATCGCGTTCGCGTGGAGCGAGGCGAACGAAGGCTACTTCCCAGGGGCGTTCGGCGGTCTGGGTTCGCTGCATACGCCACGACCCTGGACCCTCGGTGACCTACAGGAGATCGTCGTTGCCCGCGTGCAGGGTGACCACGAGCGGGAGACACGAGCCCGGGCGCGACTCGGCGCGGTCCAAACGTGGGACACGCTCCTCGCGGAGGCGTATGACGAGCGGACGGGGGCCGTCGCCGCTCGGCACTGGTTCGCCTGGCCGGCGGCGGTCCGCGCGCTTCTCGAGAGCGATCCTATGCTCACCGCTCCGTGACTCGACCGACGCTGATCACCGTCATCGGCAAGAGCGCGAAGGATCCGCGCGATCCCGTGCCCGAGAAAGCGCTCCGGATGGCCGAAGAGGTCGGCAAGCTCATCGCCGAACGCGGCGGCGTTCTCGTCAGCGGCGGTCTGTCGGGCGTCATGGAAGCGGCAAGCCGTGGCGCCAAGACCGCGGACGGGCTGGTCGTCGGGATCCTTCCGGGGTTCGACAAGCGTGATGCCAACGACTTTGTCGACATCGCGATCACGACCGGCATGGGTTGGATGCGGAACACGCTGACTGTCCGCGCAGCCGACGCCGTGATCATGATCTCGGGGGGCATCGGGACCCTCAACGAGCTAACGGTCGCCTACGAGCTCAAGCCGACAGTCGTCCTGGAAGGCACCGGCGGATGGTCATCGCGCATCCGCGAGCTGGCCTACGGCGGAAAGCATCTGGACGAGGCGAAGATCGCCGAGCTCCACTTCGCGCAGACCCCGCGCGAAGCGGTCGAGATGGCGTTCTCGCTCGCGGCGCTCGGCGAGAGCGGCCGCGACTCGGCCCGCGAGTACTCGTAGCGGCTAGAGCTGCGGGTCACCGATCGGGGGCAGACGCTCCTCGCACCAGGCCGCTGCCGCGAGCAGCCGTCGATCGTCGCCCGGGGCCGCGACGAGCTGCAGGCCAAGGGGCAGCCGCTGCGGTCCCAGCCCGCTCGGGATCACGATCGCGGGCGCGCCGAGCAGCGACCAACGCGAGCAGAAACGCGGATCGCCCGTCGTCTCCAAGGTCGGCGCCTCGCCGACCGCGGCCGGGGTAAGGATGGCGTCGTACCTCGCCGCCCACGCGGAGAATGCGGCCACAAGGCGACTGCGCTCCCGAACCGCCTCGCCATAGGTCTCGTCGCGGGTCGCGGCACCCTCCGCGAGGGCGGCCCGCGCGGTCTCGCTCACCAGATGTTCGCGGCCCGCGATGTCCCGCGCGAGGGTGCGAGCGGCCTCGAACAACATGATCGTGCGGAGGATGGCCGGGGCGGCATCGAGGCCCGCCGGAGGCGGCGGCCACTCGATCGGTCCGCCCGCCGCCGCAAGTCGATCGACATCGGCCTGGAACCGCTCTCGGGCCGACTCGTCAGCGCAATCCCATTCGCTCGTGCGGAGCGCGGCGAGCTTTGGCGTCCCGCTGTCGTTTGACCACCAGCGCGGGAGGTCCTCGCCCGCCATCGCTGCGGTCAGCGACGCGACGTCCCGCACCGATCGAGCAAATCCGCCGACCTGATCGAGCGTTCGCGAGAACTCGAACATCCCAGCTTTCGGCAGCCGCCCGGCCGTCGGCTTGAATCCGACCACGCCGCAGAACGCCGCTGGTCGGATGACCGAGCCATTCGTCTGCGTCCCGACCGCCATGGGGACAACCCCCGCGGCGACCGCGGCCGCGGAGCCCATGGACGAGCCTCCGGGCGTGCGCGAGAGATCCCACGGGTTGCGCGTCGGGCCAGGGTGATAGAAGGCGAGCTCCGCGGTCACGGTCTTGCCGATGATGAGTGCACCCGCCGCGCGAAGATTCCGCACCACATCAGCATCCCGTTCGGCGATGCGACCTGCGTATAGGGCGCTTCCGCGTTCGGTCGGCGCGCCGGCGGTGTCGAGGATGTCCTTCACGCCGATCGGGACGCCGACGAGCGCGCCGGTCGCGCCGCTCGCGACGAGCGCCGCGTCTAAGAGGAGTGCCGGCTCAGCGTCGAAGCGCGCGAACGCGTGGATGCGGCCTTCCGTCTCGCCGTACCGCTGGATCGACTTTTCGACGGCCGAGGCCATGACGGCCGCATGATGCGCCGTGGTCACCGCTTGTGGCGCCGGCGCGCCTTCAGTTCTGTCCGGCGAAGGACCAAAAGCTCGCGCAGCTCGTTCATTATCGGGACCGTCGCCGCGGCGCGCTGGCGGCACGTCGTGCTCGATTGGGCGCGCCGCCACCTTTCTTCAGTCCGCGCGAGGCAAATGCGCGCATCGTGACGCGTGGCGCCCAGCCCTTGGGGAGCCCGGGCAGCACGCCGCGTATCTGCCGGAATCCCGCTTTCTCGAACATCGACTTCGTACCGATGAAGGCGAGATCGTCATGCACGCGTCCACTGGCCCGCGGATAGGCCTCGACCGCGGCAGCACCGTGTCTCGCGGCGTGATCGACGGCCGCTTGGATCATCGCGATGGCCGCGCCCCTGCCGCGGTATCCGCGACGGACCGTGATGCAGGGGATCACCCACGCATCGACGTCGTCGACCGGTGGAGTCGCCTTTGAGTTGGCGATGCGCGAAAAGTCCAACCTCGGCCCGAGCGAGATGAAGCCGATCGGCTCCGTGCCGTCGTACGCGACCAGCCCCGCCGAGTGCCGTCTACGCGCGAGCTTCGCGAGGACGGCGCGGCGTCGGGATTCGTTCGTCGGGCCTTGGTCGCGGATCCCCATGACACGTTGCTCCTTCGCGTTGAACCGCGGAAAGAGGTCCCAACACGTCGCGCCCCACGTGCCACGCGTCACCGTCTTCACATCGTCGACGCGCGCCGCCGTAAGCGGCCGGATCGTCAGTTTGCCGTTGCCAGCTGCCGCCATCTCTTCTTGCTCAGTCTGCGGAGTCTGCTCTCGACCTGCATCCGCCACGGCGGTGAACCGAGACCGAGGTCGAGCAGCGTCTCGAGCATCCGGATCGCGCGGTCGACCTCAGCGCGTCGCTCGAGGTGTCGCGCGAATGCGAGCGCGAGCTTCATTCGCAGATCGTTCCTTCCGTCGAAGTACGCGCTTTCGTAGCACGCGAACGCCGCCTCGAGCTCGCCGGTGCGTTCGAAGATCCGGGCCAGGGCGAACGCGGCGGGAGCGTGATCGGGCGCTCGTCCAGCGCGCGCCGCGGTCACCGCACGGGCGACACGGTCGGTGATCCGGACGAGCGAGATCACATCGCGTGCGTTGTGCTCGAGGACCGGCGCGATGATGGTCGGATCGCGCTTCCGCAGGTAATAGAAATAGGCGTCGGGGATCAGCGAGCCGGGAATGTCGGTCACGCGACCATCATCGAGGACGCTCTCCTCGAGCTGGCGGAGCGTGGTCGACCCGAAGCGGTCGCGCCACAGCCGTCGGGCGGGATGGAGCAGATCGAGATGCGATTCGTCGACCGTGACCTCGCTCCGCAGCGTCATGACGAAGCGCGTGCGAAGTATCGGCAGGTCGAACGTCTTGCCGTTGTAAGAGCCGCATGCGCGGAACGGCTTGATCTCATCGCTCAGCGCGGCAATGAAGCCGCGTTCCGCGGCGAGGTCAAGGAGCAAATGCTGGCCCTTGAGGCCGAGGTGCGCGCAGATCACCGGATCGATCGCCGCGCGACCGACGATCTCGAGCCCGAGCTCGTCGATAGAGACGCGTCGCTCGCGTACTTCGAATGGGGAATCGAGCGAAGGACGGGAGCCGACGCTGACCGAGGGACCCCGCGCGATGGGGAGCCGGCCGCCAGGCCGGGGGGACCCCGTCGCGAAGAGAGGGTTTCGGTCAGCGGCGGCGGCCGGATCGGATCCACGCTCCCCTCGACGCTCCAGTCGCGCGCGATCGCGCTCGACGATCGCTGCGATGCGGGCTCGGAGGTCGTTCATCGCATAGCGAGTAGATCGGCGACCGCTTCTCGCACGTCGGCGCCGAGGGCGTACGCCGGGCCGACGCAGGATGGGCACCCCGTCCCACAGTCACAGGAGTCGAGGTGCTCGCGGGCGCGCTCGAGCAGTGCGTCGGTCGAGCGGAAGAGTCGCTCGCTGAAGCCGATCCCTCCGGGCGTCATGTCGAAGAGGAAGATCGTTGGTCGCTCGGTATGGGGCGAGCGGACCTCTACAGCGAGCCCGACGTCATGCGGCGCGCACATCAGCAGGAGCGGCGAAAGTCCGTGGAGGAGGTTGCCGAGGCCGGCGAGCGCGACCTCGATGCGCTCCTTCGGCCATCCCGCGGTCGCGCGCTCTGAAAGCGAGAGCCAGAACGACGTCGTCTGCAGCTCCTGCTCGGGCAGGTTGATCTTTCCCCAGCCGACGTTCTCGTGCGTGTACATCGTCAGCTTCTTGTAGAGGCTGGTGAGCGTCGACACGAGGACCTCGCCGTGCGCGTGATCGAAGCCGCGCTGTCCCGCGCGGCGGTCGAACTCGTCGATGACGCGGACGCGCACGGCGAGCTCGGCCTGCGTGTAGTAGTCGACCTTGACCTCGCGGACGTAGGCCTTCGCGTTGTCCCAGTCGAGCCGCTCGACCTGGAACTGCTTGGACTCGTGGAGGTAGATGGCCTGCTCGTGAAGGAGCACCTGCGCGGCGAATCGATCGATCTCGCCGATCACGCGAGCCTTGCCGTCGTGATATTCGGATCCGATGGTGCGAGGGGCCGGTCCGGTCGTATCGACGATGACCACGTTGTCGTTCGTCGCCGTGCGCAGCGACATCGCCTCGGCGGGGAAGGCCTGATCGGACCAGTGGTACTTGCCGCCGGCCTCGTGGAGCACGCCCTGCTCGTCGAGGTATGAGAGGACGCCGGGCGTGTCCTCCGTACCGAAGCGCTCGCGCGGCTCGAACGGGATCTCGAACGCCGCGCACTTCAGGTGCTGCACCAGCACGTGCAGGTTGTCGGGGTTCACGAGCCCGGCTTCGGGCGAGCGGTCGAGCACGTATTCGGGGTGCTGTACGACGTACTGGTCCGTCGGCGATGACGTCGCGACGAGGAACGCGGCCGACAGGTCCTCACGCCTTCCCGCACGGCCCATCTGCTGCCACGTCGAGGCCACGGTCCCGGGATAGCCAAGGAGTACGGCCGCTTGAAGCGCCCCGATGTCGATGCCGAGCTCGAGCGCGTTCGTCGACACGACGCCACGGACCGAGCCGTCTCGCAGCCCGCGCTCGATCGCGCGGCGCTCTGACGGGAGGTAGCCGCCGCGGTACCCGCGGATGAGCTCAGGCGGCCATTGCGGCTGGGGAAAGCGCGCGCGCAGGTAGGTGAGCAGAAGCTCCGTCTGCACGCGCGACTTCGCGAACGCGATCGTCTGGACGCCCGAGGCGAGGAGCGTCGCCGCGATATCGCGCCCGGTGAGGAGCGCGCTCCGGCGGACCCCGAGATTCCGGTTGACGACCGGCGGGTTGACGAACACGAGGACTTTCTCGCCGCGGGGAGCGCCCGATTCATCGATGACGACGACCTCCTCCTCGATGTGTCGGCGCGCGAGCTCGTCGGGATTCGCGATCGTGGCTGACGTGCAGATGAAGACGGGGTGGGATCCGTAGAACTCGCAGATCCGACGGAGCCGCCGCAGCACGTTGGCGACATGGCTGCCGAAGACACCCCGGTAGGTGTGCAGCTCGTCGAGCACGACGTAGTGAAGGTTCTCGAAGAGCTTCACCCATTTCGTGTGGTGCGGAAGGATCCCGGTGTGAAGCATGTCCGGGTTGGTGATGACGACGTGTCCCGCGCTGCGGATCGCCGCGCGCACGGCGGGCGAGGTGTCGCCATCGTAGGTGTAGGTCTTGAGCTCGATATCCATGTCGGTCGACTCGCGCTCGAGCTCGATGAGCTGGTCCTGGGACAGAGCCTTCGTCGGAAAGATGTAGAGCGCTCGCGCCGCCGGGTCCTTGGCGATCGCGTCGAGGACCGGCAGGTTGTAGCAGAGGGTCTTGCCCGAGGCGGTCGGCGTCACGACGACGGTGTGGTGCTTCGCTCGTGTCGACTCAAGCGCGGCCGCCTGATGCGAGTAGAGCTGGGTGATGCCCCGGCGCCGCAGCGCGGCCGCGATCCGTCCGTCGAGCCACTCGGGGAACGGCGCGTACCGCGCCGGGCGCGCCGCGATCCGCTCCCAGCGCGTGACCATTTCCTGGAACTCGGTGTCCCGCGCGAGCCCGTCGAGGATCTGTTCCAGGCTTACCCGTGCGGGAAACCGAACGGCCGTTCTCATCGCGCACGCACGATATGGAACGCTTGTTCTGACGTCAAGATGACGCCCGGCTCCAGCCAGGTCGTGCGTTCATTTGTCGGTGGGCAGGGTCGTCGCCGCGTTCGTTGTGCTCGCGCTGATCCTCCCGCCGCCACGTCCTGCCGCCGCGTCGGCCATGCCGCAGGCGCCGAACTGCCCGATCTACCCGAGTGACGACGTTTGGCATTCGAACATCCAGCTCATGCCTGTCCACCCGATGAGCGACACGTGGATCGCAAACATGGGCGGCCCGAGCAGGCTCATCCATCCCGACCTGGGCGCCTACCCCTACGGGTACCAGCTCCAGGTCGTCGACAACACGACGCCGACGACGCGCCTTTCATTTGGCTATGCCGACGAGAGCGACGACGTGCCCTACCCGTTCACATCGACAACCCCGATCGAGCCCGCCTCCGACGCGCACGCGTTCATGCTCAACAAGGACACCTGCGTCCTTTACGAGCTGTTCGATGCGTCGTGGAACGGCGGACGTCCTACAGCCGGATCAGGCGCCGTGTTCGACCTCAAGTCGCACGCGCTTCGTCCCGCGGGATGGACGAGCGCCGACGCGGCCGGGCTCCCGATCTGGCCGGGCGTCCTCCGGTACGACGAGGTCGCTCGCGGTCTCGTCGATCACGCGATCCGCTTCACCGCGGAACGCACCGACCGAAGCTATGTGTGGCCGGCACGTCATCAGGCTGGCGCGGCGAGCGATCCATCGTTGCCGCCGATGGGCGCGCGGTTCCGCCTCAAATCCGACTTCGGCTTCACGGGCTTCAGTCCCCAAACCCAGGTCGTGTTGATGGCGATGCAGCGCTACGGGCTCATCCTCGCCGACAACGGCTCCAACTTTTTCTTCCAAGGAGAAACCTCGTCGCAGTGGTCCGACCAGCTGATCAGCGAGCTCAAGCGGATCCCCGCGGGCGCGTTCGAAGCGGTCGACGCCTCGAGCCTCATGGTCGATCCCAACTCGGGCCAGGTCCCAGCCGCGTCGATGAATCAGGCGCTCATCGCGGGATGGCACTCCACCTGGCAGCAGCAGTCGCCCTATCTCGTGATGGCCCCCGGTCAGGTCGCCGACTTCTGGATCCGCTTCTCGAATTCCGGCACCGAGACCTGGGTGCGAGGCGTGTGGGGTCGGCAAGCGAACCTCGGGCTCAACGGGGACGACAAGATTCCGTATCGCCTGGGCATGGCGTCGAATTGGCTCTGGGATGACCGGGTCGCCACGACGACCGCGGCCACTGTGGCACCCGGAGAGATCGGCGAGTTCCGCTTCCAGGTCCGCGCTCCGCTCTCACCCGGAACGTACACATTGAACCTGCGGCCGGTCATCGACGGCACGGTCTGGATGGAGGATCAGGGCGTCTTCTGGCTCATCGTCGTGCGCTGATCAGCCTGAATCGTCACCCCTGCGTCCCGCGGAAGATGAACCCGTTCGAGCTCGATCGAATCGCCGTCGCGGCTGTGATCCGTCGCTACGAGCACACGGGCCGAGCCTGACCCTAATGCAACCCGCAGCGGCGACCGCGTGAAATTGAGCGCCACGAGGACTTGCTCGCCTTCCGCCTCGCGCGCGTAAGCAAACACGCCGCGCGGCGCGCGGATCGATCGATATTTTCCGCGCCGCAGCGCCACGGAGCGCTTCCTTAGCCAGACCAGGCGGCGGTAGAGCGACAACAGCGACGCGGGATCGTCGCGCTGCCCGCGCACGTTCCGGCGCGCGAAGTCACCCATCGGAAGCCAGGGGCCGCCACTGGTGAAGCCGCCGTTTGGCGTCGCGTCCCACTGCATAGGGGTCCGCTCCGGGTCGCGTCCATCGATATCGACGATCCGGTCGCGCGGGATGACGACGTCGGTCATGCCGATCTCCTCGCCGTAATAGAGGAACGGCGTACCGCGAAGCGTGAGCAGCAGCATCGCGGCGACGCCCGCACGCGCTTCGCCGTACCGCGTGACCGCGCGCGAGCGATCGTGGTTCGAGAGCGTGTAGTCGGGCCACGAGACGGGCGGCAGAAGCGCCTCCCAGCGCTCGACGATCGAGCGGAACGCTTCGGCGCGCCAGGGCTGCTCGAGAAAGCCGAAGTTGAACGAGAGCTGGAGCTCGTCGTCGTTCCCGTAGTAACGGACGAGCCGCGCGAGCCCGCGCGGATTCACCTCGCCCACGGCCATGCGATCGCCGTCGTAAGAGTCGAGGAGCTTGCGCCAGCGGCGATGGATCTCGTGCACCTCCTCCAGGTCCCAGTTGCGAAGACGCGGCCAGCCGCGCACCTGGAACGGCGGGTTGTTGCGCAGATCGCGCGGGCGCACCAGTCCGTGGGCGACGTCGACGCGGAAACCGTCGACCCCACGATCGAGCCAGAACCGCATGACGCCGTCCATCGCCTCGCGCACCGCTTCGTTCCACCAGTTGAGGTCGGGCTGCTCGGGCAGGAAGTGGTGCAGGTAGTACTGACCGGTCCGCCGGTCGAGCGTCCAGGCGGATCCGACGCGCCGGAAGACCGATCGCCAGTTGTTCGGCGGACCGCCGCCCGGGCGCGGGTCGGCCCAGCGGTACCAGTCGCGCTTCGGATCACCGCGCGACGATCGCGCGGCCTCGAACCACGGGTGCTGGTCCGAAGTGTGGTTGGGTACGAGGTCGACGATCACGTGGATGCCACGCCGATGCGCCTCGCTCAGAAGGCGGTCGAAGTCCGCGAGACTGCCGAAGATCGGATCGACGTCGCAGTAGTCGGCGACGTCGTAGCCGAAGTCCTTCATCGGCGAGCGGTAGAAAGGAGAGAGCCAGATCCCGTCGACGCCGAGCGACGATGGCGTCCCGTCATTCAAGTGATCGAGCCGGCTGATGATCCCGGGAAGGTCGCCGATGCCGTCGCCGTTGGAGTCCTGGAACGAGCGCGGATAGATCTGATAGAGGACGCCGTCGCGCCACCACCGTTGGGGGGACTCTGTCCCCCCAAGCCCCCTGTTCTCCGGCATTGGCGGATTCTGCCGATTAGCCTCAGGCCGTGAGCGAGCAGGCACTGCAGGACCGTTACGACGCCGATGGCATCTGCTTCGGCTGCGGTCCTCGGAACGATCAAGGGCTTCGAATCAAAAGCGTCGTGCGCGGCGGCGACGTCGTCGCGAGGTGGCGCGCCGCGAAGCACCACGAGGTTTTTGAGGGTGTGCTTTCGGGAGGCATCATCGGAACCCTCCTCGACTGTCACTCGAACTGGACTGCGGCATACCATCTCATGCGCCGCGCGAACGCATCAGATCCACCGCCGACCGTTACTGCCGAGTACGCGGTGAAGCTACTGCGCCCCACGCCGACCGAGGGTTCGATCGAGCTGGTCGCGCGGCCGATCGAAGTGACCGAGGACCGGGCGGTCATCGAAGCGGAGCTCCGTGCCGGTGGAAAGCTCTGCGCGACCTGCCGCGGCACGTTCGTCGCGGTGAAACCCGGGCATCCCGCCTACCACCGCTGGTGAGGCACCAGCGGCGCCGATTACGGGCAACGCTCAGGAATGCGCGGCCGATCGTCGCCTCGCCCGGACGTAGCGGAAGACCAGATAGAGGATGACGGCGATCGGGAGCAGCACGAGCCAGTACTCGATGTACGCTCCGGCGACTCGACGGAATGCCGGGCCCAGCGTCACCCCGATGAGCACCCAGATCGACCAGTAGAGCGCCGCCGCGGCGAAGACCGCGGGTGAGAACTCGTAGAGCGGGATCTTCGACGTTCCCGCGAGCAGGGACATCACGACGCGGGCGCCGGGGACCAGCCGCCCGATGAACACCGCGCGAAAGCCGCCCCGCTTGATGCGGTCCTCCCAGCGCTTCACCGTCGCGCGATCGATCTCAAGCCAACCCGCCATCCGCAGCGCGACGGCTTCGCCGAAGCGCCAGGTCAGCGCGTATGGCACCAGAGTCCCGACGGTGGACGCGGCCGCGCATACCAGCACAACGATCGCGAGCGCTTGCGGATCATCCCGTGCCCGGTACCCGTACGCCGCGATGACGACATCGCTCGGCGCGGGGAGCGGCACGCCTGCTTCCTCGATCGCTACGACGACGAAGAGGAGCAGGTATTGATGAGCCAGCGCGACCCCAACGAGCGCGCGGATAGCGTCGCGAAAGACGGCGGGCAACGGTGGCATCGACAGGGCAGAGCCTAACGAGAAGGACTATCTTGACGTGCCGGCTTATCGCGGAAGCCGCACACATCGGGGAGGCGAACCATGCCCGCAAAGCGTCGCTCCAATTCCGCGCGCCGCTCTTCCGGCGCGCCGCGCGAGATCACGAACTTCTTCGACAAGCTCGAATGGCGCTGTGCCGGTCCGTATCGCGGCGGGCGCGTGGGTGCGGTCGCAGCAGATCCCAAGGATCGCAACACGTTCTACTTCGGCTCGACCGGCGGCGGCGTGTGGAAGTCGATGGACGGCGGCGAGTACTGGGAGAACACGAGCGACCGCTTCTTCAAACGCGCGTCCGTTGGCGGCATCGCCGTCTCCTTGTCCGATCCGAACGTCATCTATGTCGGAATGGGCGAGAGCTGCATCCGCGGCAACGTCTCGCACGGTGATGGCGTCTACCGGTCGACCGACGCCGGCCAGACCTGGACGCATCTCGGGCTCGAGAAGACCCGCAACATCGGCAAGGTCCGCATCCACCCGGAGGATCCGGACACCGCGTACGTCGCGGCGCTCGGGCACGCGCACGGACCGAACGCCGAGCGCGGCGTCTTCCGAACGCGCGACGGTGGCAAGACCTGGAAGCGCGTGCTCTACCGCGACGAGAACGCCGGGGCGAGCGATCTATCGATCGATCCGAACAATCCGCGGATCATCTATGCGGCTTTCTGGCAGGCGATCCGGCGGCCGTGGGAGCTCGTCTCCGGCGGGCCCGGATCGGGTCTCTTCCGCTCCACCGACGGCGGCGACACCTGGACCGAGATCAGCCGGAACAAGGGACTGCCGAAGGGTCTGCTGGGAAAGATCGGCGTGTCCGCGTCCGCGGCGAAATCGGGCCGCGTGTACGCGATCGTCGAAGCCGAGGACGGCGCCGTGTTCCGCTCGGACGACTTCGGCGAGACCTGGGAGCGCGCGAGCGAGGACCGTAATCTGAGGCAGCGTGCCTGGTACTACCACCACATCTACGCGCATCCGACCGATCCCGAGACGGTATGGGTGCTGAACGTCTCGGCCTGGCGCAGTGACGACGGCGGCAAGACCTTCCTCGAGCTCTCGATCCCGCACGGCGATCACCACGACCTCTGGATCGATCCCAAGGACCCCAAACGGATCATCAACGGGAACGATGGCGGCGCGGTCGTCACCTTCAATGGCGGCGAAAGCTGGTCCTCCGTCTACAACCAGCCGACGGCCGAGTTCTATCACGTGATCACCGACACGCAGACGCCGTATCGCATCTACGGCGCGCAGCAGGACAACACCACCATGACCGTCCCGAGCCGCTCGGCCATCGCCGGGATCACCGCGGCGGACTCTTTCGCGATCGGCGGCGGCGAGGCAGGTTACGTCGCGGTCCGCGCGGACGATCCGAACATCGTCTTCGCCGGCAACTACCAGGGGCTGCTCACGCGTTACGACCGGCGCACAGGTCAGGCGCGCAACATCATGGTCTGGCCCGAGTCGAGCGCCGGCGAGGGAGCCGGCGCGCTCAAGTACCGGATGCAGTGGACCGCGCCGACCGTCCATTCACCGCACGACCCGAACGTGCTGTATCACTGCGGAAACCACGTGTTCCGGAGCACCGACGAGGGGACGACGTGGGAACGCATCAGCCCCGACCTGACGCGCAACGACAAGAGCAAGCTCGGGCCATCGGGCGGGCCGATCACGAAGGACAACACCGGCGCCGAGTACTACTGCACGGTCTTCGCGTTCGCCGAATCGCCGGTCGAGCGCGGCGTGCTCTGGGCCGGGAGCGACGACGGACTCCTGCATGTCTCGCGCGACGAGGGGAAGACGTGGAAGAACGTCACGCCCGCGGGGATCCGACCGTTCTCGCTCGTTTCGATCATCGAGGCATCGCCGCACGATGCAGCGGTGGCGTTCGTCGCGACCACGCGCTACAAGCACGACGACTTCAGCCCGTATCTCTGGAAGACGACGAACTACGGGCGCACATGGACGAAGATCACGAACGGCATCCGGCCCGACGACTTCACGCGCGTCATCCGCGAGGATCCGACGCGGCGCGGGCTCCTTTACGCCGGGAGCGAGACCGGCGTCTACGTCTCCTTCGACGACGGAGCCAAATGGCATCGGCTCGGCGGCAACCTGCCGGTCGTGCCGATACACGACCTGACTGTGAAGGACAGCGACCTCGTCCTCGGCACGCACGGTCGCAGCTTCTGGGTGCTCGACGATCTCTCGCCGATCCGCCAGCTTGCGGCGAGCGGCGGCGTGCGGGGCGCGGTCCATCTCTTCGAGCCTCGTCCGACCGTGCGCTTCCGGACCGATTTCGGTTTCCCGCAGCCGCCCAAGATCGGGAAGAACTACCGCATGACCGGCGCGACGATCGTGACCTATCGCCAGGTCGAGAAGAAGACCGGCGAAAAGGCGCAGGTCAACATCGACGCCGGGCAGAACCCGCCCGACGGCGTGCTCGTCTCCTACTGGCTGCGCACCGCTCCCGAAGGCGAGGTCAAGCTCACCTTCCTCGACGCCAAGGGCAAGCAGATCCGGCAGTTCAAGAGCGCACCGCCTGAGCCGAAGGAGCCGTCGGGGGACTCCGCCCCCCGGCCCCCGCTGACACCTGAACAAAAGCGCAGCGAGGAGATCAAGAAGGCGCGTGAGCCGAAGGTGCCGAAAGACGCCGGGCTCAACCGCTTCGCGTGGAACATGCGTTATCCGGACGCGACGCGTGTCGAAGACGATCCGACGTGGGAGTCCGCCGAGGCAACCCTTGCCGGACCGATCGCGGCGCCTGGCCAGTACCGCGTGAGGCTCGAGACCGGCGACGAGCGCCACGAGGCCTCGTTCGAGATCCGAAAAGACCCGCGCGTCGCGGCCACGCAAGCCGACTTCGACGCTCAGTTCGGGCTGCGCATGAAGATCCGCGACAAGCTCAGCGAGGTCCACGAGGCGATCAACGCGATGCGCGCGCTGCGGTCGCAGATCGAGGGCTGGGAGAAGCGCGCCGAAGGCACCAGCGGCGCATCGCGCCTCAAGCGCGGCGCCGAGGCGCTCAAGCGCAAGATCGCAGCGGTCGAGGAGGAGCTGATCCAGGTAAAGGCGAAGAGCCGCCAGGACACGCTCAACTTCCCGGCGAAGCTCAACCTCAAGATCGGCGGCCTCGCAATGGCGATCGGAAGCGCCGACTTCGCGCCGACCCGAGCGATGACCGAAGTCTTCGACGACTTATCGCGCCGGGCTGATGCCCAGCTCGCGAAGTGGCAGACCATCGCGAAGAGCGATGTGCCCGCGTTCGACAAGCTCGTGCGCGGCTCGGGCGTGCCGGCGGTCAGCGCCATCGGCGTGAAGCGGCGAGAGCAGCGGACCGAGCTGCGGAGGGCAGCGGCGCACTAGGAGAGCCGTAGTGACGCGCCGGGTGAGCGGCCGACCGGACGTCCTCGCGCTTGCAGCGTCGACGCGGATGGAGATGCTCTAGGTCTGGGTCATCGCGCGGGAGACGTGCGCGGGGAGCTCGCGGCCGAGCTGCTCGGCGAGCCAGCGGCTCGTCTTGACGAGGCTTCGGATGTCGATGCCGGTCTCGATCCCAAGTCCGCGGCACATCCACGCGAGGTCCTTGGTAGCCAGATTGCCGCCGGCCATCTTGGCGAATGGCGAG
>VBDQ01000049.1 GCA_005889075.1 Chloroflexota bacterium | reverse complement strand
TAGCGAAACGAGACACCCGTGTATCGTCGGGCCATCAGCCAACCAAGGGTCCTCCTGGTCGTCGGGCATCCGGCGGTCGGCGGCGCGCTCGAATCGCTGCTGCGCCTGGAGCGGCGCTACGAGGTCAGGCGGCTCCGCGCGCTGTCCGAGGCCACGGGCGCCGCGCGGGCGTGGCTCCCGCACGCGGTCGTTCTGGACGCCGCACTGGTCCCGCCCGAGGCCAAGATCCCACTCGAGGCGCCGACGCTCCTCCTGGCCGCCAGCGAGAGCGAAAGCGCGAGCGCCTCGGCCGCGCTCGCCGATCCACGAGGCTGGGTCTCGAAGGACGCGCCCGCTGCTGAGCTCGTCGCGGCTGTAGAACGCTTGTTGACGTGGCACCGCGAGGCGGCCGCGGGATCGCTTGCGGTCGCCCTCGTCGGCCTGCTGGTCGTCGTGCTCGCCGCGCTCCTGCTCTATCTCGCATGGATCGCGATCGCGTGAGCCGGGCCGCATAATCCACGCGATGCCGATCAGAGTCATGCTCGTCGACGATCACGAGCTCGTGCGTCAGGGCGTCGCCTCGATGCTCGCGAAGGCGGACGACCTCACCATCGTCGGCGAGGCGAAGACCGGACGCGAGGCGATCGAGGGTGCCCGCAAGGAGCTGCCCGACGTCGTGCTCATGGACGTGCGCATGCCCGACATGGACGGTCTCGAGGCGACGCGTCGCATCAAAGAGGAGCGCCCGCGGACGGCGGTCATCATGGTCACCATGCACGACAACCCCGCGTACCTGCGCGAGGCCGTGCGCGCCGGCGCGGCCGGCTACCTCTTGAAGGATGTATCCAAGGACGAGCTGCTCGACGCGATCCGTCAGGTCGCGACCGGCGGAGCGTTCATCGAATCGCAGATGCTCAAGGGCATGCTCTCGGAGATGAAGCCGGGAGCGGCGACGCCATCAGCAGCGCGCAACCTCACCAAGCGGGAGCGCGAGATCCTCGCGCTCGTGGCCGAAGGACTCTCCAATCGCGAGATCGCCGACAGGCTCGTCCTCTCGCCTGAGACGGTAAAGAGCCACGTCGCGGCGATCCTCGAGAAGCTGAACGTCTCGGACCGCACCCAGGCGGCGATCTACGCCGTGCGGAACGGCCTCGTCGAGCAGCCCGCGACCTGACGCCCTCGACTCTCCTCCGCTCCCTCGAGCGCGCGATGGTGCGCATCGGGAACGCCGCGAGCCCCGAAGAGCTCTTCGAGATGGTGCTCGAGGCGGCGCACGAAGCGGTCGGCTACGAATCGGCTTCGCTCATGACCGTGGACCCCGCCGGCGACGCGCTCATGGTCCGTGCCGCGCGCGGCGTCCGTCTCGAGGGGACGCGCGTCACGGTTGGGCCGTCGATCTCCTGGCAAGCCCTCGAGCGAAGAGAGGCGATCATCCTCGAGGGTCCGGCGAACACCGAGCTCGGCACGACATACACGAAGGACGTGCCCTTCGCGATCTGTCTTCCGTTGATGGCGGCGGCGAAGACGCTCGGCGTGCTGAACGTGAACCGCAAGGGTCATCCCGGCAATGACGGCGTGAGCTTCCTGCGCATCTTGTCGGATCAGTGCGCGCTCGCCATCGAGCGCATGGAGCTCTATGGCGATCTCCAGCACTTCACGGGGCAGCTGCTCTCGCAAGAGGAGGAGCAACGCCGCCGGCTCGCGCGCGATCTCCACGACGGACTTGCTCCGATCCTCGTCTCGGCGCACGCACAGCTGCAGAGCGCGAACGTCGAGAACGAACAGGTCGACAAGGCGACGCAACTGCTGCGCCGCGCGATCCGCGAGACGAGAGAGATCCTCGGCACCGTCCGCCCCGCGACGCTCGACGATCTCGGCCTCGTCGCCGCGCTCTCGGCCGCGGCGCGCGAGATGGCGGATGACGCGGGTTGGACCCTGGAGGAGGCGCTCGACGACCCGGGGCCGCTCTCGCGCGAAGCGGAGTCAACTCTCTATCGCGTCGCGGTGGAGGCACTGAACAACGTGAAGAAGCATGCCGCCGCGCACGAGGTGCGGCTCGCGTTGCTCAAGACCGAGGACACGCTCGAGATCGACGTCGCCGACGACGGGCACGGCTTCGAGACCGAGCAATGGGGCGAGGCCGGCGTGCGGCCGGGCCACTTCGGGCTCCTTGGGATGCGCGAGCGCGTCGCGTTCCTCGGCGGGCTCTGCAAGGTCCAGAGCCGGCGCGGTGAGGGCACGACGATCCGGATCGTCGTCCCGCGAGACCGCCTGCGCTAGGTCTTGGCCGCGTCCTCCGGAGGGAGGGCCTCGTCCAGCAGCATCACCGGAATGCCATCGCGGATCGGAAAGCGACGCCGGCACTGCGTGCACACGAGGTAGTCGCCCTGCTCGCGCACCGGCGCGTGATGATCGTCCGGGCAGGCGAGGATCTCGAGCAGCTCGCGGTCGATGGGCACGCGGGCGATCGTACTTGACAGGCATGTCAATAATCGATTGACATGCTGACCGAGGCGGACCGCGGCGTCCCGACGGGGACGCGGACCCGGCTGATCGTCGAACCGGGAACGCCGGTGAGCGCATCCGTCCTCCCCAATGAGGACGCTGACCGCGCCGAAGCGGTCTGCATCGCGTGCGGGATCCCGGAACGGTTGCTGCGCCGGCACGGCGCCCGCGTGCGGCAGACGCACCGGCGCGCCAACGTCGTCGTGCTCGAGGTCGCGGCGGACCGCCAGGCCGCGCTCCAGCGCGAGCTCGAGGCCGCCGGTTTCGTTGCGCGGCCCCCGAAGCCCGTGTATCCCCTCCTCAACGAGAGCGTTCCGGCGATCGACGTTCCGGCGGTCTGGAAGGCGGGCTTTCTCGGCAAGGGATCGCGCATCGCGATCATCGACACCGGCGCCGACCACCATCCCGACTTCGGCGATCGGATCGCCGTCGCGCGCGACTTCACCGGACAGCGCGGCGTCGACGATGTCGGCCACGGGACGCACGTCGCCGGCATCGCCGCGGGGGCCGGCACCGTGTACCGGGGCGTGGCTCCGGCCGCCACGCTCGTCATCGCGAAGGCGCTCTCGACCAACGGCGGCACGGAGGACACCGTGCTCGCCGCGCTCTCATGGGCGAGCCGACAGCGCATCGACGTCGTGAACCTCTCGCTCGGCGGTCCGGGCGATCCAAAGGATGCGCTGTCGCGAGAAGTCGACGCGCTCGACGCGGATGGGATCGTGGTCTGCGTCGCCGCGGGCAACTCTGGGCCGGCCGCGGGGACGATCGGCTCGCCCGGCTGCGCCGCCGGCGCGCTCACCGTCGGCGCGACGGACAAGAGCAAACGCATCGCCGAATACAGCTCGCGCGGTCCGGTCGCCGGCCTCGCACAGCCCAAGCCCGACGTCGTCGCGGTCGGCGGCGGCGTCACCCCGGAGGCAGCGTGCCATTACGGCATCGGCGTCGCGAGCGCGCGGGCGCGCATCCTGGCGCGGGACCGCTGCGCGGTCCCGCCGCGCTATGTCCGGATGAGCGGGACGTCGATGGCCACGCCGCACGTCACCGGGCTCGTCGCGGTCCTGCTCGAGGCGTCGCGGTCTGGCGATGCGAAGCGCACACGCGTCGAGCACGCGCGCGCGGTCAAGGACGCGCTCCGTCAGGGCGCGGTCGACCTCGGACTCGCCGCCGACGTCGCGGGCGCGGGCATCGTGGACGGCGCGCGCGCTCTCGCGACGCTCGGCGTCGGCGCTGCGACACGGGTGCCGGCGAGGAGCTCGTCATCACCAGCCATGGCGAGCAGCGGCACCGAGCCGAAGTAATTCTGGAGCGAGCGCCAGGCGAGATAGAGCGGGACGAACGGGAACACCACCGCGCCGAGCGGCAGGTGCCGCCAGTACCGCCAGAGCACGACCGCGAGGCCGACGAAGGCGATCGCGGAGAGCGCTCCATAGAGCTCGCGCGGCAGCAGCGGGAACTGGCTGTCGAGCCCCAGGCGTACGAAACCAACTCCGTACGGCGCGAGCGCGCCGAGCATCGGCGCGGTGATGCCTTCGAAGTATTCCCGCGGAGCGTCGATGATGAAAGGCAGATTCGGCAGCAGCGCGGTGACGCCGATGATGCCGGCGCGGCGCAGCGCCTCGTGGCGTCCGTCGCGCTTCCAGATCGCCAGCAGATAGAAAGGAGCGACGAACCAGGCCGGCTGGCGGGACGCGATCGCCAGGCCCATGGCCGCAGGCGAGAAGGTCCGCGAGCTGACGAAGAGCCAGGCGAAGATCGTGAGCATCGACCAGGTCGGGTCGACGCCCGCGAGGATGCTCTGCCGGACGATGATCGTGTTGCCGACCGCCGCGGCGGCGACGAGCGGCCGCCACGGGATCCGGACCGCCCGTAAGAGCACGAGCACCTCGATGAGGATCTCCGCGAGATAGATCCAGCGGATGTCGGTGAGCCCGAGCGCGACGAACGGCGTGACCACGAGGAAGTTGAGCGCCGGGTAGTTCAGCGAATGGACCGGCTGCCCGTTGTCGTAATGGGTCACGAGCTGGGGATCGAGGCCGAACTCGGCGAGGGCCTCGGGCAGATCGAAGGTCTTGTAGGGGTCTTGTCCCGCGAGAAGCTCCTCCGCCGCATGATGCGGCACCGTCACCGCATCGACGTGATAGCCCTTGCCGAGAAGGAGCGCCATCGCGGTGAGCGAGAACGCCGCGAGCGCGAGTCCCGTCGCGAGCGCGTCGCGCGTCGCCGGGCGGAGCCGCGCGACGGAGAGCAGCGGCAACGTGCCGACGATGACCAGCGCCATCACGTCGTCGGGTGCGATGCCGATCGACTCGACGACGAGGTGACGCTCGACCACCGTCGCGACCGAGGCGACCGCTAACAGACCGAGTCCGATCCGACGCAGTCGCTCCTCGGGCTGTTGCGTGGAGCGATCGAGCAGCGCCGCGACGAGGTTGAACAGCGCGAGCACGGACGCGAGAGCGAGGATCGGCGGGAATTGGCCGGCGAGAGGCTCCGGTCCGAAGAAGCGGAGCGCGGGAGTCCAGAGCGCGAATGCCGCCACGGTCAGCGGCCGGAACATCGCGGGTGTCGCGAGGTATCCGAGATATGCGGCGACCACGTAGAGCGCGATCGCGACGGCGTTGCCTTGGAGCGTTAGCACGGCGACGACGTAGGTGAGGGCCACGAGGGCGAACCCGAGCGGCGCGGCCCAGCGCGGCGGGCGCAGTGGAGTCGCGATGAGGATCAGAGCGAGGTAAAAGGCGTAGCCGATCGCGAAGGGCAGATCCGTGCCGCCCTCGTCGATCGCGTGGCGCACGCTCGACGCCGAGACGATCCCGGTCGCGGTGAGGACAAGCGCGGCACGCAGCAGGGTATTGGAGGTCATCGAAGGGCTGAGGGTAGCGGCCGAACGTGTCAGCGAGGGGTCAATGCGACGGGCGCCTTGGCCGCACGAGAGCGCTCGAAGATGAACATGACGACGGCCGCAGTCTGCGTGGCGACGGCGACGCCCAGCACGATCCGCGCGACTGAAACGGCATCCGTCGCGGCGAGCAGCAGGAGCGCGATCTCGACGACTACCGCGGCAGCCAGACCCACGCCGACCCGCATCTCACCGCGCCCCACGAAATAGCTGACCCAAAGGTTGAGCAGGGCGTTGCCGAGCGCCGCGATCCCGTAGATCGGCGCGACGGCGACGGTCTGCGGGTACTGGTCCCCGACGACGATGCCGACGAAGAACGCGGGAGCGACGACGTACGCGAGCGCGACGACGCCACTCGTGAGGAGCACGAACGCGAGGGCCAAGAAGAGCGCGCGCTCGGTCGGCTCGCCGCGCGCGTGACCGCGTGAGGTCCGCTCGAGCAGCAAGAATCCCACCGCGATCGGCGCGAAAAGAACGATCTTCCCAAGCGTCACCGCGCCGGCATACGCGCCGGCCTGATCCGGCACGAGCACCGAGCGCGCGAGCACAGCATCGACGTTCGTGAGCGAGGCGTACGCGAGAAGCACCAGTGCCGCCCACGCGAAGAACCTCGTCTCGGCCGCGCCGAGCGCGATCGTCGCGGTCGCCCCCCGCGCGGCGCGGAACAGTCCCAGCAGTGGGACCGCGGCGACCGCGACGCTCAAGGCGATCGCGGAGGTCGCGCCGACGAACGCGCCAATCACACCCGCACCGGCGAGCACGAGGGCGACTCCCGCGACGAGGCGCGCGCCGGCCTGCGCGATGAGCACCGTGCCCATCCACCCAAATCGCGCGAGCCCTTGCAGGAGACCGATGGCGAACGTAAGGAGCGCGGCGAAGAAGAGCGAGACGCCCAGGAGCACCACGGTGACGAGCGGAAGGGCGAGCCCGCTCGAGATCGGGCCCGACACGACGACGATCGCGAGCGCGAGCGCGGCAACCCCGAGGAGCACGCGCACCGCCCAGCGGCGCACGAACGCATGAAGTGCGGCTTCGTCCTCGCGCGCCCGGTACTGTGCGGTCAGCTTCGCGGTCGCGGACTGGATCACCTGGCTCGAAATCGATTCGAGGATCAGGATGCCGAAGAGCGCGATGAGGATCGCGTAATCCTCGGGGCGCAGGAGCCGCGCCATCACCACCTGGTAGCCGTAGCCGAGGACGTTCGCGACCATCGTCGCCGCGAGGAGCCAGATCGCGCCCGCGTGGGTGCGAGCCCGTGCGATCACCGCGAGGAGTATGAGGAAGCGATCCCCCTCGGCCAGACGACGTCGCGCGCTCCGGCGAAGGTCGCGAGGTCTTCCACCGCGGCCTCGACCGCGCGCCGGGTCGCTCGTTCCCGCGGTGCGCCAACCTCGAGATGGAACGTCACGACCTCCATGACGCCGCGCTCGCGGTCCACGCGCGGGTCGACGGTGCCGATGAGCTGGTCGCGATGGAGGATCGGCATGGCCCAGAATCCGCGCTTGCGGAGATGCTTCGGCACGTAGATCTCCATCCGGTAACGCATGCCAAAGAGCGCCTCGGTGCGGGTGCGATCGATGATGAGGCTGTCGAACGGAGAGAGCAGCGTCGTACGCTCGCCGTCGCCCTCTGGTCCGCCCGCAACGAAGTGGTCCCCTGAGAGCCCTTCGACTGTGATGCGGCGCGCGGCGCCGCTGCGCTCGAGGTGGCGCAGCGCGTCGGCCGTCACGAAGTAGCCGAGGGCGTAGTAGCGCCGGAGCTGCTGCAACGTCGCGATCCCCATCGCGCGGAGGGCGCGCTCCGTCGCGACGAGCGCGGCCTGTCGCCGCGTCAGCGGGCGCACTTTCGGCAGCCACGTCCTCGCGAGCGTGAACACCCGCCGTCCGCTCGCGCGGGCACCGATCGTCACGTCGCCGAGCCGCATGAGGAACGACAGCATCTGCGAGACGTTCCGGTCGCTGGTCCATCCGCTCGACGTCCACGAATCAATCGCCCGATCCTCGAAAGCCGTCACCGGCAGCGGCCCTTCGCGCCGCAGCCGCCCGAGCACGTGCCGGCGGAGCTTCGCGTTCCGTCTCATCCACGCGTTCATCCGCACATGCATCGGAAACTCGCCACGCGCGGCCGCGCGGGCGCGAACGAGGTGCATCGCCCGATCAGCGGTCGGCAGGATGTACGAGAGCGTCTCGTAGAGCGAATGGTCCCGCCACATCAAACGATCGAAGTCGTCGAGGCGGAAGCTGCCGAAGCGGCTCCAAAGGACGAGGAGGTGGTTGCGGGCGACGACGTTCGTGGGATCGAGCTGCAGGTATCCGAGATGCGTGACCGCCTTCAGGATCGAGGCCGGTGTCGCGCGCGGCAGTCCGTCGAGGAGCTGCGCGTGGACCGCGAGGCGGCGCGCCTCGGCGAGCGTGATCCGCTCGATGGTTATGCGACCGGGACCTGCGGGTGTTTCTCCGGAGCGACCGAGAGGAAGTTGTTCACGAGCTCCTCGAACTCAGGCGAGTCATACGACTCGATCTGCCCGACGTCGGAAAGGTGCGCGATCTCGGGATCGATCGGGAGCTTGCCCATGAGCGGCGCGTTCGACGCGATCACGAGCTTGAGCCCTTGCGACGGGCCGAACACCTCGTTCTGTGAGCCGTCGGGCATGCGTACGTAGGCCATGTTCTCGACGATCCCCAGGATGTCGCCGCCGAGCTGCTTCACGAGCTTCACCGCCTTGGTCACGATCATCGCGGCGAGGGCTTGCGGCGTGGTGACGAGGACGACGCCGTCGATCGGGAGTGCTTGCATGACCGTGAGCGGCGCGTCACTCGTGCCCGGCGGCAGATCGACGATGAGATAGTCCAGCTCGCCCCATTGCACGTCGCTGAAGAACTGGCGGATCGCCCCGGAGACCATCGGCCCGCGCCAGATCACGGCCTCGCCCTCGTCGGGCAGGAGCAGGTTCATCGACATGACCGGGATGCCGCCACGCGAGCGCGGCGGCATGAGGGACTTGCCGTCGGGGGCGACCGGCGGCTTCTCGCGCACGCCGAACATCCGCGGGATCGACGGACCGGTGATGTCGCCGTCGAGCACCCCGATGCGGAAGCCTCTCCGGGTGAGTCCGACGGCGAGCAGGCCGGCGACGAGCGATTTTCCCACGCCGCCCTTGCCCGACATCACCGCGATGACGTGCTTCACGCCTTTCTGCTCGGCCATGCCGCGCATCTTCATCCCGCCCATGCCCGCGGTGGCGTTGGCCGCCGGAAGGTTGTCGGGGAGCTTGCCGCTGTCCGCGAAGTGATTGAGGTCGCGCATGAGCTCTTCGATGTTCACGCGCCCGCCGCCATGCCCGGTCGCGCCGGCGCGGATCGTCTCGCTCTTCGAGATCGCGCACGACGCGCAGGAGAGCCCGTAGCGCGCGAAGATCCGCGCCGTGTCCGGCCAGCGGTCGACAACGCTCGAGATGGTCATCTCAGGGGTGATCTGCGCCAAAAGGGGCCTCCAACTTCGCGGGGGGTCTTGAGGGGGACAGAGCCCCCATCAACCGCAATTGTACCGTTGCGCGCGGTGCGATTTGCTCTCGATCAGCGGGCCCGCTTGCTCATCGCCTTCGCGGTCGCGATCGCCCTCTTCGCGGTCGAGGCGGTGTTTTCGATCGCGTCCAACAGCCTCGCGCTCCTGGCCGAGTCGTTCCACGTGCTCATCGACGCGGTCGCGCTCGGGATCGCCGCGCTGGCCGTGTGGCTCGCCGCCCGCCCAACGACCGAGCGCCGCACCTACGGCCTGCTCCGCCTCGAGATCCTCGCGACGGTCCTCAATACGGTGCTGCTTCTCGTCGTCGCCATCGTCGTTCTCCTCGAGGGCATCCGCCGATTCTCAGAGCCGTTCGCCGTCGACAGCCGGCTGGTCATCCCCGTCGCGTCGCTCGGCCTTGCCGCGAACGTCGCGACGCTCTTCCTCCTGCGCGACCCCGGCCGATCGCTCGTCGTGCGCGCTGCCTACCTCGATGTGGTCTCGGACCTCGTCGGGTCCGGCGCGGTGCTCGTGTCGGCGATCGCGGCGCTCGTCTTTCAGCGGCTCTTCGCCGACACGTTCGCGGCCTTCCTCGTCGTCGCGCTCATCGTCCCGCGTGCGTGGTCGCTCCTGCGCGAAGCGCTCGACATCCTCCTCGAGGCGACGCCGCGCGACGTCGACCTCGACGTCGTGCGCCGCCACGTTCTCGAGTGCGGCGGGGTGAAAGACGTCCACGACCTGCACGTCTGGACGATCACGAGCGGCGTGAACGTGATCTCCGCGCACGTGGTCCTGCGCGCGGGCACCGATCCGGGTGTCGTGCTCGACGACCTCGAGACCTGTCTGCGCGGCGACTTCGACATCGAGCACTCGACGTTCCAGCTGGAGAGCGAGGACCGCCAGCGGATCGAGCGCGCCAGTCATCCGTGAGCGCTCTCGATCTCGATGCGATCCTCGATCTCTGGCGCTTGCCACGTCCGCGCGCCTACTCGCCGACCGAGGGCGGCTATCAGAACATCACGCGCTTCGTGAGCTGCGCGGCCGGCGAGTACGTGCTGCGCGTCTACACCAACGTCGCCGACGCCGGGCAGCAGCGTTTCGAGCACGAGCTACTGCGGCGCCTCGCCGGCGCCGGGCTTTCGTTCGAGGTGCCCCGGCCGCTCGCAAGCGACGACGGCGACACGCTGCGGACCGTCGATGGCCGGCTTGTGGCGCTCTTCGCGCGCATCGGCGGCGATCCCCTGCCCAAAGACGGCGGCGCGTATCTTTCGGTGGCCGCGGCCGCGCTCGCGGAGCTCGACGCCGCCATGGGCGAGCTCCCCGGCTTCTACCATCACCCGCCGGCGTTCGATGGCGATCCTTCGCGCATGCATCCGCTCGTGACCGATCTCGAGGAGGCCGCAAGGGATGAG
>VBDQ01000068.1 GCA_005889075.1 Chloroflexota bacterium | reverse complement strand
TTGCGCGCGGTCGGGTCGCGACCGAGAAGGTTGAGCCCACCGCGGACCTTGAACGCCGCGGTCGGTAGGGCGTTCTCGCATTTGAGCCAGACGTCGAGACCGAGCGCAGCGGAGACCGCGTCACGCTGGATGAGCGGCGTGGGCCGAATGTAGTTGGCGAGGAACGCGCGCGCCGCGAGGACGTCATCGAAGGTAACGGGAAGCCCGCTCACTCAGGCAGCCTAGCGGGCGAGGAGACCACTCGGGGGAAGTGCTATACACCCTTGCCGTTCTGGCGTCTTCAGCAATGGGAGGTGCGCATGAAACAGCAAGTGGGCAGGCAGATCCTCGTTGTATTCGCACTCGCGTTGAGCTCGGTGCTCGCCTCGGAGTCGATCGCATACGCATCCGGCGTGAGCGTCAGTGGCGGCGGCGTCGTCAGCGGCGATCTCGGGACTACATCACAGCTCGGGTTCACAGCGTCGTCGTCGGGCGGCGAGTTTCTGTGCGTGATGGCGGGTCGGTCGGGCGGATTCTCATTTGGGCCCTGGGCGAGCATTGCGCAGATGCGAGTCCACGGAACGGTGATCGGACCAGTGACGATCTCCGGCGGAGTCGCAAGCTTCAGCGGTACCGCGACGATCCACGTGGTCGGAAGATCCCTCGAGTCAGGTGACATCCTGACCGCGACCGTTCCAAACGTGCCATTCACCTCGCTGCAGACCGCCGGCGGCGCGGGCGTCGCGACGCACCGTCTCGAGGTCACGCTCGATGGGAGCGTTGTCGCGTTCCCCGACCTGAGTAAGGCGATGGCGCCGCTCAGTGCCGGACACATCACGATCAGGCAGTAAGAAGGAGCGGGGAGGTTTCCTCATGAAACGCATCGCAGCGGTTCTTACGGTTATCGCACTCGTACCGGCCCTCGCCATCAACGCGCTGGCGGCCGGCAACACCTCGGCGAAGTTCGACTGGCACGTCTCGGACGCGTTTATCCAGACCGCGGCCGGTCCGAACCAGACCGGAGCCGTCGCCAAGGCGTCCGACAGCGGCGTATTCACTGCGCACAGTGTTCGTGTGAGCGGGATGGGGACCATGAACACTGCCGGGATGACGGCTACTGGCGGCGGAACCTTCGTGCACACCGATGCCGGTGGCCAGGTCGTGGCGTTCGGTACATGGACCGCGACCAGCCTGACGAGCTTCACGCTCTACGGCTGCGACACCGGCCCCTTCCCTGCGGACTTCTGTGGAGGGGTCGCAGTCATGGCCGTCCACGTCGTCGCGACCACGACCAATCCCGCGATCGGCCAGACCCAAGCGGACGGCGAGATTCGGGTGAACTGCCGAATCCACGCTCCGGCCGGAAACACCGACCCAGAGGGCATCAAGCTCAAGGTGTTCCTAGCCACGACGGTGTACTTCGACACGCCACAGCCGCCCTTTGAAAACGGCCAGACCCTCTTCATCTCGCGGAGTGATTCAGGGTCATCGAAGTAGCGTTAACGAACGCGAGGAGTCTGAGCTAGTCAGACGGGGCGGCCGGCGAGGCCGCCCCGCGCCAGCTCAGGGTAATGACGAGCCGTAGATGTTTTGGTCGATGCCGCCCGCGTGCGGGCATCGATCGCCGCTCCAGGAACCGTTCGTGTTCGTGCGGCACTGGAGAACGTCAGCTGTGACGCCATCGTTGTCGTTGGTCGTCGCCTCTCGTGGGTCAGCGCCGGCGACGGTGTTCCGCCAATCGGTCCAGACAGCGTATGCCGATCCGCCGATGCTGCTCACCCACAGGTAGTCCCCGGCGAACGGAATGGTGCGGTTCGAGAATTGCTCGAAGTTCGGATTCGTCGTCACGGTGGTGAGCTGCTGGGCGGTGGACCAGGAGTTGCCCTTGTTCGTAGAGCTCGTCCAGTACACGTCGAGCGACGCGGTGGTCATCCCGGTCGCGTCATTGCCGATCGGCCGCGTCACCGAGTAGGCAGGATCGTTGCGGCTGTCCCACCACATGGCGAAGAGCCTCCCCTGATCGACGCTTATGTCGGGAAAGACCTGATGCCCGGCCGCCGGATCGCTCAAGATCCTCGGCGCCGTCGCGGCACCAGTCGCGCCGTTCAAGCGGAAGAAGAAGGTCCGCGCCTGCCCCGCCGTCCCCGGTCCGTTCGTGCCATACGTCGTGCCCGTCGAGACCTCGGTGCCGGCCTTCGTACCGTCGAAGACGAGATAGATCGTCTCCGTCGATGTGTCGTGCTGGTCGGCGGTCGAGCGGACCTGTGTGTCGCGGCGGAAGAACGTGTAGCCGGACTGGCACGCGTTGCCGAAGTCACCGCAGTCGCGCGCAAGCGAACCCGCCGCGATGCCGCCATTGTTGAAGAGCGGATCGTCGTTGGCGCTGGAGGTCGGCACTGGCTGGGGCGCGGCCACATCGACCGCGTCGTTCGCGTCGATCGTGCGGATCGTCTGCGACGGCGCAAAGGTATCGCCGCAGTCTGTCGACTTGGCGTACTGGATCGAGTCCTCCTCGCCGGCTTGCGCCGCGAAGACCCGCCAGGTCACATAGATGTGGCCATTCCCGGTGACCGCGATGTCCGGGAATTGGACATCCTTCGCGCTTGAGATCTTCGCCGGTGCGGACCAGGTCGCGCCGTGGTCGGTCGAGCGGGAAACGTAGATCGCTACGCTGCCCTGGTTCCCGGTGAAGCGCGAGTAGGCGAAGTACACGTTGCCATCGCACCTGCCGCCGGTGCGGTCGGCCTCGATCGAGGTCTTGTCGGTGAACTTGCCGAGAAGGTTCGGTGCCGAGCTGCCC
>VBDQ01000067.1 GCA_005889075.1 Chloroflexota bacterium | reverse complement strand
CCGAATTTCTCCCGGCCGGCCCCGAGCCCCTCGCCGAACGGACCACCGAGGGCGAGGCCATACAGCGCCTGGATGGTCTGGAATCCAGCTCCGCGTGGATCCGACCAGGGATCGACGAAAGCGAGCAGGCGCTGGTACCGATATGGCTGTACGACCGCGGCGGCAAGCGCGAGGACGACCGCGAGCGCGCCGAGTGCCGCGAACTCGCGCAGCCGCGCGCCCGCGACGAAGTACATCGCAAGCGCGACCGCCACGACGACGAGCGCCGTGCCGAGATCGGGCTCGACGAACACGAGCCCGCTGACGGTGGCGGTCACCGCAAGGAAGGGCACGGTCACCCGCCAGCTGCCGATCTCGGCACGATGCGTACCGAGCCAGGTGCCGAGATAGAGGATGACCGCGAGCTTCGCGAGCTCCGCTGGTTGGACGCCGACGAGCGGCCCGAACCGCAGCCAGCGTGCAGCTCCGCCCGCGCGGGCGCCGACGCCCGGAACGAGGACCGCGACGAGGAGCGCGACCGACAGCGCGAGCAGCGGGACCGCGATGACGCGCAGGCGGCGATGCTCGACGCGCGCCGCGATCAGCATCGCCGCGAGGCCCAGCGCGGCCCACGCCGATTGCTGCGCGAGGTAGGTGCTCGGATCGTCGTTGGCGTCGAGCGCCGTCATGCCGCTCGCGCTGTAGACCATCGCGAGTCCCAACAGGAGCAGCGCGAGGACGACGACGAGCAGCGGGACGTCATACGTGGTGGTACGCGGCAATCGCGCTGTCACGAGGCCACCGGCTCGGCGAACGCGCGCACGAGCGCGGTGAAACGCTCGCCCCGCTCGTCGGCGGATGAGAACTGATCGCCGCGGACCTCGCCGGTGACGAGGTCCGTGCGCGCGGCGCAGGCCGGCGAGAGCAGCACGACGTCGCCGGGGCGCGCGAGGTCGCGCGCGTACGAGACCGCGTCGGCGAGACTCCCGGCCTGCCGGACGGGGATGCGTCGGCCGCCCGCCGCCGCCGCGTCCAACGCCGAGCCGATCTCGTCCGCGGCCTGCCCGATCAGCACCGCCGCTCGCGCACGGAGCGTCACCTCGCGCGCGAGCTGGCCGAAGTCGGCGCCCTTCGCGACGCCGCCGAGGATCACGACCGCGGGTCGGTCGGCGAATGCGTCGAGCGCGGCGATCGTCGCGGCGGGCGTGGTCGAGGCCGAATCGTTCACCCAGCGGACGCCGTCCTTCTCCGCGACCGTCTCGAGGCGCCGAGGAACGCCTTCGAACTCGCGCAGCACCACGCCCATGCGATCGGCCGGGATGTCGAAGGCATCGCCGACGATCGCCGCGGCAAGCGCGTTCGCGACGTTGTGGCGCCCGGGCACGCGCAGCTCGTTCGCAGCGCAGAGGACATCGCGACGCTCGCGCGACGCGAGGACGAGCTGACCGCGATCGTCGAGGTAGGCGCCTCGCTTCGGCCGGAGGACCAGCGAGAAACCGCGCACCTCGGATGCCGCGCCGGTGTGAAGCGCGACCGTCGTCGGATCGTCGAAGTTCAAGACGGCGATGTCGCGAGGACCCTGCCACGCGACGATGTTCCGCTTCGCCGCGACGTACGCGTCGCGCGTGCCGTGGTGGTCGAGGTGATCCTCCAGGACGTTCGTCACGACAGCGACGTGCGGGCTGTGCCCGAGGGTCTCGAGCTGGAAGCTCGAGAGCTCGAGCACGACGATGTCGTTCCTCGTGAGCCGGTCGACCTCCTGGATGACCGCATGTCCGATGTTGCCCCCCACGAGCACCGGGCGCGGCCCGAGCGCGAGCACGCGCTCGATCAGCGTTGTGGTCGTTGTCTTTCCCTTGGTGCCGGTGATCCCGACGATCGTCGCCGGACACAGGCGGAAGAAGAGCGCCATCTCGGTCAGCACCGGGACGCTCTGTTCGAGCGCGCGAAGGATCGTCGGCGAGCGGGGCCGGATACCCGGGATCACGAACACGAAATCGGGATCCGCGAGCGCCTCGTCGTCACTCGACGGGCCGAGCTTGAGCTCGACGGGAAGATCGCCGAGCCGCGCCACTCCTTCCGCGAGCTCCTCGCGGGGCTTGGGATCGGCGATCGTGACGTGCGCGCCTTTCCGTACGAGGAAGCGCGCCAGACCCGCGGTCGTCCGGCCCTTGCCGAGTCCGATGATCGTCACGCGGCTTCCCGCGAATTCGTCCGCGCGTACCTCGGGATCGAAGAGCAGAGTCAATCTGGGCGCCTGCCCCTGCTACCGATGAAGCCGAGCTGCGTGCCGTAGCGGCCCTGCTCGTCGCGCGCGCGGTATGACCAGAGATCCTGGCCGCCGCTCTTCGTGCAGATGCCCGCGATCTCGATGTCCTGCACGCCGCACCGCGCGAGCTGTGCCGCATTCGCGGACCAGAGATCGAAGAACACGCGACCTTCGCGCTCGTCCAGATGCGTGCTCTGCGACGCGAGCAAGCGCGCTCGGTCGCCATCGATGTCGTAGCAGCAGGGGCCGATCGACGGTCCGAGAGAACCCACGAGCGAGGATGGATCGGCGCCGTCCGCCAGGAGCGCGCGCACGAGAGCGACGGCGACCTCGGCAAGCGTTCCCTGCCAACCGGCGTGAGCCGCACCGATACGCGCCGATCGCCGATCCGCGACGAGGATCGGAACGCAGTCGGCCGCCGCGATGCCGAGCAGCAGCCCGGGGCGTTCCGTCCAGAGAGCGTCGGCGACCGGCCATGGATCGACCGCATGGCTGATATGCGCGACCGCGTTGCGGTGGACCTGCTTGACCCGCGCTATCTCGCTGAAGCCGAGACGCTGCGCGAGCCTTTCGCGGTTTCGCGCCTGCTCGTCGAGCGGATAGACCGACCCGGCCATGCTGCCCTGCGCCCGCGTCGTGAACCCGGCGACCACGCCAACCGACTCGAGCAGCGGCGAGAACAGCATCCCCTCGCGCGCGGTCCAGGTGGTGCCCACAACCGTCATTCGATCGGCGTCGCGAACGCGAGGATCGCCGCGACGATCCCCGCGAGCGCCCCGATCAGCCAGAAACGGATGGTCACCTTCTCCTCGGGCCAGCCGATGAGCTCGAAGTGGTTGTGGAGCGGCGACATCCGGAAGATGCGTTTGCCGCGCATCTTGAACGAGCCGACCTGCAGGATCACGGAGATGGTCTCCGCGACGAAGATGATCCCCGCGACCGGCAGGAGGA
>VBDQ01000066.1 GCA_005889075.1 Chloroflexota bacterium | reverse complement strand
GTGCGCGGAAGCGACGCGAGCGTGTCGCGTTCCTCAGCCGAAAGCCAGCCCTGATGGAGGAGCGCCGCGCTCGCCGCATGCCGATTGAAGAGCTCGAGGTCCTCGCCAGTGGCGACCGCGCGGTCGTGGTTCCCGGCGACGAGCGTCGCGCCGCGTTCGCGAAGCAACGCGAGGACGTCCGACGGATCGGGACCATACCCGACGGTGTCCCCGCAGACCCACAGCGCGTCCACGGATCCGATCTCGGCCAGCACCGCCTCGAGCGCGGTCACGTTCGCGTGGACGTCGCTGAGCAGGCCGACCTTCACGCTTGGACGATCGCTCGCTGCGCCTCACGCAGGGTGAACCTGCCCTCTGACAGCGCGCGACCGACCACGACCGACGCGACTCCATGCGCGGCTAGCGCACGAACGTCGTCGAGATCGCGCACTCCGCCGCCCGTGTGAAGGACGACGTCGTCGCCCACGACGGCGCGGACCGCTTCGACGAGCGCGATGGGCGGTCCGGACATGCCTCCTTCTCGGCCGACGTCGATGACGTACAGCGCGCGGACGCCCGCCTGACGCGCGGCGCGCGCGGATGCGAGAACGCCGCGCCCGGTCGCGACCTCGACCAGTGCGCGGCCACCGCCGCGCGGAGCAAGGAAGCCATCGCGCGCTTCGATCTCGACGATCGCGCGCTCGCCGAGCGAAGTGATAGCGGGGAGGAGATCGTCGTCGCCGAAGACGGCGCTCGAGAAGAGCACGCCCGCGAATCCCCGCTCGAGCGCTTCGCGCGCCCGCGAGACCTCACACATGCCTCCGGCGAGACGGCAGGGCACCGCCGCCGCACGCGCGGCTTCGGCGAGGACCTCGAGATTCGCGAAGACTCCGGTCTCGGCGCCATCGAGATCAACAAGATGGAGCTCGGTCGCGCCGTCGCGAACGAGCTGCCGCGCACGCTCGACGACGGTGGGCGCAGGCGCGTTCGCGAGACGGCCGCCGCGCACGTCGAGCGAGGGCACGATCACCATGGGCGCCGCTTCACCTCCGCGGGCGAGCGCGGAAACCGCAGCGGAGTCGTGCGGGTCTTTCGCACCAGGACAAGCGATCGACCCGGAAGCAGATCACCGAGCCCGAGCTCCATCGTCGTCCGGATGGACACGATCTCGCCGCCGATCGCCGTGCAGGCCTTGCGCGCGCCGGGTAGCTCCGCGTCGAGGCGGCCCTTCCACGCGATCGCGTCGCCGCCGATCCGCAGGAACGGAAGAAGGTATTCGATGACCGAGCCGAGCGGACCGACGGCTCGCGCCGTGCCGACGTCGTATCGCCCTCGGCGTGCGCTCGCGAGCTTCTCCGCGCGGACGGCTTGGATCTCGACTCCGGCGATCCCGAGTGCCGAGCTCACCTCGGCGAGGAAGCGAGCCTTTTTCCCCTGCGACTCGACCAGCGTGACCTGAAGCGCGGGAAGGGCGAGCCGCAGCGCAAGCCCAGGAAAGCCGGCGCCGCTGCCGACGTCGACGAGCCGTTCGTTCCCGGTCCAGGATCGGATCGCGAGGGCCGTGAACGAATCGAGGAAATGTTTTCGCGCGATGTCGAGCGGATCCGTGATCGCGGTGAGGTTCATGACCGTATTGCGTTCGATGAGGAGCGCAGAGTAGGTGGCGCACCGCTCGCGCGTCGGCCGGTCCAGGTGCACGCCGATGCGCTCGGCCTCGCGCGCGAGCGCGTCGATCGGCGCGCCGGCCGAGACGAGCACGATGGTTATCGTATGCGGGTGAACCGCGCGGCGGCCGCGGCATGGGTCGCCGGCGCTGTTGTTTCGCTCGCATTGCTCGGTGCCCCACTCGTCGCGTCGGCGGCGACCGGCGCGGTCACCATCCAGAATTTCTCGTTCTCGCCGACGCCGATCACGGTGCGGGTCGGCGACACGGTGAGATGGACGAACAGCGACCCTGTCGGTCACACCTCGACGTCCGACACCGGGATCTGGAACACCGGCACGCTCGGGACGGGCGCCTCGGGATCATTCACGTTCACGACTGCCGGCACGTTCGCCTACCACTGCACGGTCCACCCGACGATGAAGGGGACCGTGATCGTCATCGCTGCGGCTACGCCCGCGCCCTCGACACCACCGCCGCCTCCGCCACCGACCCAGCCACCCACGCCGGCACCGACCGTCCGCACGCCGACGCCGACGGCGCCGCCGACGCCCGCACCGACTCCGACCACCGCCACGTCGGTCGAGCCGACGGCCGTGCCGACCACGCCTGCACCGACATTCGCTCCCACTGCGTCACCGACGATCGCCGCGCCGGCTCCCGTCGCGGCCGCGTCGCGCTCGCTGGGGTTCTGCTGCGACTCGCCCGACGGAGCTGACCGGCCGCTGAGACAATCGCGGCCGTGACCGCGAAGGCGATCGCTATCTGGGTGGCGTCGGTCTCTCTTTCGATCGGAACGATCGCGATGCCAGTCGTCGCGTATTCGGCCACGGCGACGGCCATCAGCATCAAGGATTTCGCATTCCAGCCGAGTTGTCGTCATCCACGCCGGAGATGCGATCAGCTGGACGAATCTCGATGGGACCACGCACACGGCGACGGACGTCGGCATCTTCGACACCGGGAACATGGGCTACAACGCGACGCGAACGATCACATTCGGCGCTCCAGGCACATATCTCTACTACTGTGTCTTTCACTCGATCATGTTCGGCGCGGTCATCGTGATCCCGGCTGACCAACCCCTTCCCGCCGTCGCGCCGACGATCGCCCCCGCCGAGCTTCGCGGCCCCGCGAGCTCTGCTCTCATCTCGGTCGGGACGGACATCGCACCCACGCTGGCACCTGCGGCGACTTCGCGGCCGGACGCGACAGGCGTTCCTGCCCCGCTCTCGATCGCGAGCCTCGGGATCTTCATCCTCGGCGTGGGCGCGCTCGCCTGGCGTCTCGGGAGGCTGCGGGCCGTCGTCTAACGTGGCCTGGATGCGACAATCGACCATCCGATGGCCCTGATGACGCCCGCACGTCCCGCCGACGACGTGGGCGAAATCCTCCTCACCGCCGAGCAGATCGCCGCGATGGTCGCGCAGCTCGGGCGCCGCATCGCGGCCGATTACCAGGGCAAGGACCTCGTCCTCGTCAGCATCCTCAAGGGCGCGCTTCCCTTCCTCGCCGATCTCATGCGAGCGACGCAGATCCCGCTCGCTCTCGACTTCCTCGAGGTGTCGTCGTACGGCGCGGAGACCGAGTCGAGCGGCGTAGTGCGGATCCTCAAGGACCTGGCGCAACCGATCGAGGGCCGCGACGTCGTCGTCGTCGAGGACATCCTCGACACCGGACACACGCTCTCATACGTCCTCGAGCATCTGCGCGGGCAGCGCCCGGCCTCGCTTCGGCTTTGCGTCCTGCTGGACAAGCCGGCCCGCCGGGTCATCCCGGTCGAGATCGACTATCGCGGCTTCGAGATCCCCGACAAGTTCGTCGTGGGGTACGGGCTTGACTACGCCGAGCGGTATCGCAATCTCCCATTCGTCGGCGTGCTCAAGCCGGAGGTGTACGCGAGGCATCCGTGATAGGCCGCCTCGCCGTCGTCATCGCGCCGCTCGTCCTTGTTGTCGCCGTCATCGTTCCGGCGCGCGACGCTGTGGCCGCGCCGCTCGCCGCGGTGCCGGGCACCGTCCGCGTGAACGTCGCCGGCCTCGGAGCGAGCTACGCGAAGATCGGAGCGACCGGCTCGCTGACGGTCATGACCGCCGATGGGACGGTGGCGTACCGGGGAAACGGCTTCGCGGTCACGAGGCTCGGGGTGCGACGGCTCGCGGATCCCACGCGAACCATCGCGACCATTCCAGATCCAGGTTCGAGCGACATCGAGGACCGGCGCAACCAGGCCGCGGCCCGCCGCGCGGCACGGCTCTCCGCGCTCATCGAAGGCGTGGCGATCCTCACTATCCCGTTCGAGCTCTCGATCGAGACCGTTGCGAGCGACCCGCTCGGGCCACCTCTCCTCTCGGCGAAGCAGGTCGTTCCCCTTCTCTTCACCGCCGACGACGGCGTCCTGACCTACGACGGCAAGGCGTACCGCGGGACGCTCGAGCTCAGCACCGATGACGAAGGCGACATGATCGTCGTCAACACGGTCGATACCGCGAGCTACCTGGCCTCCGTCGTCGGATCGGAGGAGCCCGGCTCCTGGATGCCGGAGGCGCTCGCCGCGCAGGCGATCGCGGCTCGCACGTATCTCGTCACGCACCTGCACGGGCACCACAGCTACGACCTCGAAGGCGACACCCGCGATCAGCAGTACGACGGCATCGGCGGCGAGGTGGCATCGACCGTGAGGGCGGTCGAGCGGACCAGAGGTCAGGTCGCGACCTATCGCGGCGCGCCGATCGAAGCGCTCTACTCGGCCAATGCGGGAGGCGTGACCGAGGACAGCGAGAACGTCTTCGCCAACGCGCTCCCGTACCTGCGTTCCGTCGCGTCGCCGGCGGACGACGTCGCGGACGCCTCCTCGTGGGGTCGCACGAGCTGGGTATGGCGGCAGGAGTACACGGCACCGCAGCTCGAGAGCTACATGGCGGCCCGGGGCGTCTTCGTCGGCTCGCTGCGGCGTATCGACATCACGCAGCTCTCACCGACCGGTCGGGTCATGGGCGCGCGCGTCGTCGGCGCGAGCGGCTCGCGCGACATCGGAAAGGATCGGACCCGTTACTACTTCGGACTGCGGAGCACCCTCTTCACCATCACGACGCACCCAGAGGAGACCCAGATCGTCGCCGCCGCCGACACAGATCGCGTCCGCGAGCTGCAGGAGCTCGGCGCGCAGGTCGAGCGGACCTTCGTCAGCGACATCCGCGATCCCGATCGCGGCCTCCGGTTGCGTGTCGAAGGCTGGCAATACCGGCTTCCCGCGCGCTTCGTGTTCGACGGCAGGGGCTTCGGCCACGGTGTAGGAATGTCGCAATGGGGCGCACAGGGAATGGCTCTCGCGGGAGCATCGGCGGAGCAGATCCTCACCCACTACTACCAGGGAATCGTGGTCACCTCGGTCGGAGGCCCCTAGGGCTCATCGCGCTCTGCGCGGTCGCGGCCTGGCTGATCGCCTTCATCACCTGGTCGAACGGCCCCTGGGGTTACGACTTCATCGCGCTCTACTCGGCGGCGCGCCTCGTCGCGACCGGGCACCCCGCCGACGTCACCGATCTGCCTTCGCTCATCGCGATGGAACGGTCGGTCCAACCGGAGGCGCGGTTGAACGATCCCAACCTCCCCGCGCTCGCCCTGTTGATGGCGCCGCTCGGCGCGCTGCCGCTCGTACCCGCTTACGCGGCGATGCTGACGCTCGCGGTCGGCGCGCTCGTGTGGGCGGCGGCGCTCCTCGCGCCCCTCGCGAGCCCGGGCCAGCGCCTTCGGCTCCTGCCGTTCGCCCTGCTCGCGCCGACGTCACTCGTCGCCCTCGCGCAGGGGCAGACGACGCCGTTCGTTCTCCTCGCGGTCGCGGCGTCGCTGCGCGCGCCGCCCTTTTGGTCGGGCACG
>VBDQ01000026.1 GCA_005889075.1 Chloroflexota bacterium | reverse complement strand
CGAGAACGAGACCTGGCCCACGCCCGCGGAAGAGGCGAAGCGGATGCGCGCTCCCGTCCTCGGGCTTTTCGGCGGCGATGATCCGTCGATCCCGCCGGCGGACGTCGCCGCCTTTGACCGCGCCCTCTCGGAGACCAACGTGCGGCACCACCTGGAGACATATCCGGGGGCGCCGCATTCCTTCTTCGATCGCACCTTCAGGGAGCACCAGGCGGCATGCGAGGACGCATGGCGGCGAGCGCTCGGCTTCATCCGGACCGGCGATCCTTCGAAGGCCGCCTGAGTCGCCGAGACCGTGACCGGCGATACGGAAGTGCCGGCGCGACCTGATCTACTGTCAGCTCCTATGCGGCTCGTCGGACTCTTTCTCGTCGGCACGATCGCATTCGTTGCCATCACGTACTTCGAGCAGGTGCCGGTGCTTGGTTGGTCGGGGGTGTTCATCTCGATCGCGGCGTGGCTCGCGCTCGGCCGCGCCGCCGCGCGCGACGGCGCCGCGGCGTTCGTGAGCTCGGCCGTGCTCGGCGGATGGACCGGCCTCGTCGGTGCTTTCAGCGCGTGGGCTTTCCAGACCGGCAACCTCTTCGGCCTCGGCACGCCGGGTTTCGAGCGGCTCGGCGCCGGCTTCGGTTTCCTCGGGGCGACACTGGGTCTTCTCTACTGGCCGCTCCTTGGTGCGGTGGTCTGCTTCGCCGCCGCGACCCTCTCCCTTGGACGTCGACTGGCCTAGCGGCGCGAGAGGCAAAACACCGCGTGACGCCGAGGGTCCTGTCTCGGGCTCGGGGTCGCGCCCTCGCCGCACCCACCCCACGCCGCCCTTTGTGTTGGTAGCCCGTCGCACCTGGCGGCGTGGGCCCCGGGGCGCGGCTCGTACGCGACCCGCTCGCCCGCGCCACCCTCGGCTTCGTGCCGATGCTCGTCGGAGCTGTGTTAAGAGACGCGGCGCCGCTTGTGCGAGACGTAGTCCACGAGAACGTACTCACCAAGATGCTCCGGCTCGACGTAAAAGGCGCGGCCATTGTTGATCTTCGACATCTGGTTCACGAAGTCCACCAGATAGTGTCCGCGCGCGAGCATGAACGTGTTGATGGTGATGCTCTCGCGCGTGCAGCGCACGACCTCGCGAAGCGTCTCCTCGAAGGTCTTCTTCGTCGGCGGATAAGAGAAGCGCGGGCGGGTATCGCCCGCTTCGAAATGGGCGGTTGGCTCGCCGTCGGTGATGAGGATGATCTGCTTGTTCTTCCCGCGTGATCGGGCGAGGAGAGTGCGCGCGGTCTCGAACGCGTGCTGCATGTTCGTCCCGTAGACGTACTCGTTCCAGGTCAGGCGCGGGAGATCGGTGGGCTTGAGCTGCGTCGCCCAGGCCGAGAACCCGATGATGTAGAGGTCGTCCTTCGGGAACGTCGATCGGATCAGCGAGTCGAGGGCGAGGGTGACCTTCTTCGCGGCCAGAAAGCACCCGCGAAAGAGCATCGAACGTGAGACGTCCACGAGGATCGCGGTCGCCGACTGAGTGATGAGCTCGGTGCGGTAGACGTCGAAGTCCTCCGCCGCGAGCTTCACCGGCACGTGGGCGCCGCTTCTGATCACCGCGTTGCGTACGGTGCCGGGCAGGTCGAGGAGAAACGGATCGCCGAACTCGTAGGTCTTGAGCTCGTCGGTGGGATCGCCCCCGCGGCCGCGCGCCTTAGCGCGGTGGCTGCCAAAGGCGTCGCGCTTCAGTGTTGCGAAGATCTCCTCGAGCGAGCGCTGACCGATCTTCCGGATGCCGCGGGGCGTGAGCTCGTAGCGATCGCCGTCCTTGCGGATCAGTCCGGCCTCCTCGAGCAGCTCTGTCATGCGGCGGAGCTCCTCGAGCGCTTGCCGCGCCGACGGACCGGCGAGCTTCTCGACCTGCTCCCGGTCGAGGTCGGCGAGGTCCTCGGAGTTTCGGGCGGAACGGACGATGTCTTCCATGTCCGAAAGCTGGTTCATCTCGTCCATGAGCGCGAGCGCCTCCGCGAGCGTAAGTGGTTCGTCGCCGGAGAGCTGGTGCTCGTAGGCGCCGCCGGGCATGAGCTGGCCGAGGGTCTCGGCCAGCTGGTCCATCGCCTCCTGGAGACCTGGGTCGTTGAAGGCTGCGCCAAGCAACTCGTCGAGCTGAGACTGCATATCCGCTGACATGGACGACCACAGCGAGCGCATCGCCGCCATTCCCTGCGCGAGCTGCTTCAGGAGCTCGTCCCAGCTCTTCGCGCCGCCGGCAAGCTCGGGGTACTGGCGCTGGAAGGCCTCGAAGTCTGGCTCGCCGCCCTCCATGCGCTCGCGAAGAGCCCGGTTGAGGTCGCGGATCATCTGTCGCGTGCGCTCGAGCTGCTCCGGCGTGAGGTTCTGGAGTGCATCGCGCATGTTCTTGAAGTACGAGCCGAGCACCTGCTGCTGCAGGTCCTTCAAGAGCTCCTGGTACTTTTCGGCGGCCTTTGGCTCGACGAATTCGTAATCCTTGAGCGCGCGCACGGCGCGGCCAAAGTCGTCGGGAAGCGCGTCGAGCTGTTCCATGCGCTCCGCGGCGAGCTTTTCCATGGCCGCCTTCAGCTGCTCGTTCGGAGCGGGCGCCAAGCGGCGGCGATCGAGACCCTCGCGCTCGAGGCGCTTGACCTCCTCGAGCTTGGCTTTGAGCTCGTCGAAGGTCTTCGAAAGGTCGTGGCGCTGCGCTCGGCGCTGCTTCGCCGTGCGGAGGCGCTCGAGGAGATCGCGCAGCCCTTCCATGCGACCGGGGATGCCCCACCGCGAAAGGCGCGCCATCGCGTCTTCGAGATCGCCGCCCGAGAGCAGCTCATCGGACATGGCTCCGAGAAGCTCCTGCGCCTCGAGCGCATCGAGGCGTTGGGTCCCGTCCCAGTGCCGGTAGCGGACCTCGCCGAAGGGGTCGGAGAAGCCAGGCGGCTCGTTCGGAGCCGGGTCGGCCACGCTCAGGCCCTGAACGTGGAGCGCGTCTCGCCGCGCTCCTTGTTCAGCTTCCGGTTCAGATGGAGACCCTCGAGCACGAACTCCACCGCTGCCGCGATCGCCGCCGGATTGCCGGTCGCGCCGAGCTTCGCCACGGCGCCCTTCATCCCCGGGATCTGGAGCGCCTGCTTCACGTACTCCTGGCTCGCGAGGGTAGGAGACACGTGCATGGTCGCGCCCCGCTGAAACGCGGCGAGCAGCGAGTCGAACTCGACGAGCGAGAACATGCGGTTGAAAACGTTCAGGACCGCGCGCTGCACGAGCCGCTCGATGACCCGCTCCTCGGAGATCTCGCCAACCGACTCCAGCTCGATCTTGCCCGCGGTCGACGCGACGACCGCTGGGAGGTCGCTGATGCGAGGCACGACGCTCGTCTCGCCATTACGCAGCGACCGCTTGAGTGCGGCGGACACGAGATTCTCGTAGTTCGCGACGGTGACGCGGACCGAGACGCCCGAGCGCTGCGAGATGTCAGGCGATCGTCGCGCGAGCTGGCTGATCTCCGCGAGCACCTCTTTCATGTAGGCAGGCACCAGCGTGGTGATGCCCTCGTCGATGAAGGCCACGCGCTCTTGCTCGGTGATCGCGACTTCGGTGGCGATCTCCTTCGGGTAGTGCGTCCGGATCTGCGAGCCAAACCGGTCTTTGAGGGGAGTGATGATCCGACCGCGGTTCGTGTAGTCCTCAGGGTTCGCCGACGCGACGACGAACAGGTCGAGTGGCAGCCGCACCTTGTAGCCGCGGATCTGGACGTCGCGCTCCTCCATGACGTTCAGGAGACCGACCTGCACGCGCTCGGCGAGGTCGGGCAGCTCGTTGAGCGCGAAGATGCCGCGATGGGTCCGCGGGACCAGTCCGTAGTGAATGGTGAGCTCGTCGGAGAGGTAGCGGCCCTCGGCGACCTTGATCGGATCGACCTCGCCGATGAGATCGGCGATCGAAATGTCGGGGGTCGCGAGCTTCTCGCTGTAGCGGCGGTCCGGCGTCAGCCATACGATCTCGACCGCGTCACCGTCGTTGGCGATGCGGTACTTGCACGCGGCGCAGATCGGTGCGAAGGGGTCGTCGTTAATCTCGCAGCCGGCGATCGCCGGGACCGCCGCATCCAGGAGCTCGATGAGCTGGCGCGCGATCCGTGTCTTCGCTTGACCTCGCTCGCCCAGCAGGATGATGTCCTGCCCGCTGAGGACGGCATTTTCGATCTGCGGGATGACGGTCGCGTCGTAGCCGACGATGCCGCCGAAGATCGGCTTCTTCACGCCTAGCGCGGCGATGAGGTTGCCGCGAAGCTCCTCCTTGACGGTCTTCGGCCGGTAGTCGGTGTCGCGCAGGCCGCCGATCGTGTTCGGTTGGGTCATCAGGTCGGATCTCCTCGCATCTCGAGTGGAACGCTCTCTCCACGGTACTCGGCCAGCGCGGCGCGGACCGCGGGAATGTCGCGCAGTTCTCGTTCGCTAAGACCTTCGAGAAAGTCGGTGAGCCGTTACGAGCGGTACGAGGCGCACCGACGATCCACCGCGGGGCTGAAGGCTGTGGACCGAGACGACCCGGCGCTGGTATCCGCCACGCATCGTCGCGTAGACGCGCATGACCATGAGCAAGTCGACGCGCGCGAGATCCGATGCCGCGACGCCGAGCTCGCCGGTCAGCTGAGCGACGGCCTCTTCGGCGCTGTCCGCATGCAACGTCGACCCGAGGGCGTAGCCCTGGCGCAGCGTCTCGAACACACGGACCGCCTTGGGGCCCCAGAGATAGACCGGCAAGTGCGAGCTCAGCTCGTTGCCGAGAAGGAGCGTCTGATCGGGACGCGTTTGCTTCAAGTAGTCGAACGTCTCCACCCACCCGCGCAAGAAGATGCGCCGGACACGGTTGGGAAGGAAATCGAGGAAGGCGGTGAGCGTCGTCGTCTTTCCGGAGTGCGGTTGCTCAGCGGCGATGAGCATCGAGCCGTGCGCGTTCAGCACCATTCCGCACAGCGCGACGGTGCGCGCATCCATGTTCCGTGCTTCGAGGAGCTCGATGATCGACATGGGGATCGGCGGCTCCCAGTTCCATCCCCACCAACCCACAGGCACGTCGTAGTCGCGCGGCGACAACGGATGCTCGACGAGCGTTCCACGACGATGTTGCATGCTTTCGGGCTCGTCGCCGAGCCTAGCACGCTATCCTCCGCACTCCGGTGACTGAGGAGAAGCACACGATCGACGAGCGGAACATCGACGATCCATCACGTCTCGCTGATGAGGCGCGCGAGAATGTAGAGAAGGCCGCGATAGAGCTGCGCGCGTCGCGCGTGCCGATCGAGACCGAGCCGCCCACAGTGTTTCGTCCATCGTGAATGCGAGCGACATACGGTTCGCGACCATTCGCGAGCTCGCAGCCGGACTCCGTAAGCGCCGCTTCTCGGCGGTAGAGCTCGCGCAGTGCGCGCTCGAGCTTCTGGAGCGCGTTGGGCCGCACTACAACGCGGTCGCGGCGCTCATGCCAGAGCGCGCTCTCGCGGAGGCCAAGCGCGCGGACGCGGCACTGAAACGCGGGCAAGCGATGGCCGGGACGCGCGACAAGCCATTGCTCGGCATCCCGTACGGCGCGAAGGATCTACTTGCGGCCCGCGGTGCGCCGACGACGTGGGGGGCGCCGCCATATCGCGACCAGGTCTTCGGCGAGGACGCAACCGTCGTCGAGCGGCTCCGGAGGGCCGGCGCGGTCCTGGCGGCGAAGCTCGCGATGGTGGAGCTCGCCGGCGGCGGTGGCTACCGCTACCCGAGCGCGTCCCTGCAGGGACCAGGCCGCAATCCGTGGAACCGCGAGCGGTGGTCGGGCGGGTCGTCGAGCGGGTCAGGCGCCGGAGTCGGCGCCGGCATCGTGCCGTTTGCGATCGGTTCGGAGACCTCGGGCTCGATCGGGACACCGTCGGCCTACTGCGGCGTGACCGGGCTGCGACCGACCTACGGCCTCGTGCCGCGTCGCGGCGCGATGGCCCTCTCCTGGACCCTCGACAAGCTCGGTCCGATGGCCCGGACCGCCGACGACTGCGCGACCGTGCTCGAGGCGATCGCTGGTCCGGATGCCGGCGATCTCACCTCGAGCGATCGACGGTTCCGTCCGCTTTCGGCCGCCGCGGCGCGTGCGGCGGTGAAGAAGGCGCGCGTGGGCTTCGCCGAGGAAGATGTCGCCGATCACGCTTCGCCTGAGGCGAAAGCGGCGCTGGAGAAAGGCGTCGCACAGTTTCGCAAGGTCGCCGGCGGGTTCGCCCGTGCCACGCTGCCGGCCATGCCGTTCGGCCCGATGGTCCAGAGCGTGTACGGTGCGGAAGGGGCCGAGATCTTCGCCGAGCTGATCGAAGGGCCGCGCTTCGAGGAGCTCGTCGACGCACGGCAGAAGTCGGGCCTACGAGCGGCGCTCGATATCAGGGCGCGCGACTACCTTCACGCGATGCGGCTACGCACGATGCTCATTGCCGCTTTCGCGGGAATCTTTCAGAAGGTCGACGTGATCCTCTCGGTGGGCCGGGCGTTGACGGCTACGCCCATCACCCAGCGACTCGACTCGCCGCCCACGGCCGGTGGCGCGGTCGCTCAGCCAGCCAAACGTCCAGGGAATCTCGGGCTTATCCCGGCGGGCAATCTCGCGGGACTGCCCGCGGTCTTCTTTCCCTGCGGCTTCGGGACCGATGGCTTGCCGGTCGGCCTGCAGCTCGTCGGCCCGCCGTTCAGCGAGGCGCTGCTCGTCGCACTCGCATCCGCGTACCAGCGCGAGACCGATCACCACGTCCGGCGGCCGAAGGACGGACTCGAGGGCTCCTAGCCGGCGTCAAAGCGTCGTCGCGATCGGGGCGAGCGCCGCGATCTGATCGCGCTCGGTCCCGAACGGCTGGAACATGATGTTGGCGTGCGCGATCCCCTTCGCGGCATAAGCCGCGAGCGTCGCGCGCGCTTCGTCGGCGATCCCACGCACGAGCCCGGGCCGCGAGCCAACGAACGACGTGCGGTCCATCTTCGCGCGCGCGGCGAGCACGTCGAGCCGGGCATCTGCCTCGGCGCGCGTCTTCCCGACGCACGCGATGAGGAACGTGCTCCGGAGAAGGGTCTTCGGCTCGCGCTTTACGGCCCGACACGCTTCGTCGAGATCGCGCATGCGATCGGGGAACTCCGCCGGAGATGACGCGCTCACGTTGAGGTTGAAGGCGTGCGCAAACTTCGCCGCGGTGCGCATGACCCGCGGCTTTGACCCGCCGATCCAGATCGGGAGCGGTCGCTGCAACGGCTTTGGCGAGCAGAGCGCGCCATCGATGCGGTAGTGCTTCCCGTGGTAGGTGGCGCGGTCTTCTTTCCACATCCGCGTACAGATCTCGAGCGTCTCAGCCATCTGAGTCACACGAGTGGGCGCGTCGGGGAAGTCGTAGCCATACGCGCGGTATTCGATCTCCTTCCAGCCCGCGCCGATCCCGAAGTCGAGCCTGCCGCCGCTCATGACGTCGACGCCGGCCGCGATCTTGGCGAGGAGCGCTGGGTTCCGGTAGGACTGCGCGGTCACCATCGGTCCGATCCGGATACGTCTGGTCTGGACCGCGAGCGCGGCGAGGAGGGTCCACGCCTCGAGGCAATCGGTCTGCGCCGAATCCGGCCCGAGGAAGAGGTGGTCGCTCAGCCAGAGACGCGTGAACCCGGCGGCCTCGCCGTCGTGGGCGATCGCGAGCACATCCTCGAACTTGAATCCGAACTGTGGCTCGACTTGGATCCCAAGATCCATTGCTTCGTCCCCCTCATTCGTCCTCCTCCGCGGTGAGCCGGAACATCATGTGTCGTCCGGTCACCGTCAGGGTCGCCAGCATGAATGCGGCGAAGATAGCGATCCCAATGTTCGCCGCCGGTTCGATGCCGACGACGAACGCGTTGAACGTCGCGACGAGCAGGAACCAGGCCGCGAAGGCGAGCACGGTCTCGCGGAATTGAAACGTGATCGGCCTGCGGGGAACGCGACGCGGCGGGCGCTGCTCGATCGGGAGCGCGGCCTCCGCCTGGCGGCGACGCCGCCGATCCGCCCGCATCACTTGCGCCACGTAAGCGACGCAGGCAGCAAGGACGATGACTTCGCCGATCACGTTGACCGGATGTCCGACGACGATGGAGAGCGGGATGAGGAGTAGCGCGAAGACGCCGGCGACGGTCGCGACCGTCGCGAGGAAGATCGTGACTCCGCGCTTCACCCGTCGGCGATCGCGCGGTCGAGCACCTCGAGGACGTGCAGCACCGCGATGTCCTGCCGTCCCCGGGCGCGAAGGCCCGCGTCCAGCTGGAGCATGCAGCCTGGATTGGCGGTAACGACGGCCTGCGCACCGGTGGCGAGGATCGCATCGATCTTCGGCTCGAGAAGGCGATCGGCGTATTCCGGCTGGCTCACGTTGTAATACCCGGCGCTCCCGCAGCAGACGTCGGCGTCGACCATCTCGACGAGCTCCAGTCCTTCGACCCGGCGAAGCAGCGCGCGCGGCTCGGCGCGGATGCCCTGGGCGTGCGCGAGATGACACGGGTCCTGGTAGGTGACGCGCATCGGCAGCGCTCCGAACGTCATGCCGTCCATTTGCGTGGCGAGATACTCGGTCACATCTCGGACGCGGCCGCTGAAGGTGGCGGCACGCTCCCGCCACTCGGGGTCGTCTTCGAGCAGGTGCGTGTACGTCTTGAGGTGCGCGCCGCAACCGGCCGCGTTCACCAGAACGAGATCAACGCCGGTCCGTTCGAACGCCGCGATGTTCCGCTTGGCGAGGTCCACCGCCGCGGCGCGATCGCCGGCATGCGCGTGCAGCGCGCCGCAGCACGTCTGCGCCGGGACATCGGCGATCGCGATCCGCGACCGCGCGAGCACGCGCGCGGTCGCGCTGTGGATGTCCCCGTAGGAAACCCGCATGACGCAGCCGAGCAGCAGCGCGACCCGCCCTCGCGGGTCGTCGACGGCGACCGAACGGAAGCGGGGCCGCCCGAGCGGCGGCGCAAGCTCGTCGAGTCGGCGCAGCCGAGGTGAGAGGAATCGGCGCACCAGTCGCCGGAGGCCGAGCCTGTCGGCGAGCCCCAAGAGACGCGCGGCCAGATCGACCAGCAGCGGACGGGCGGCGATATTCAGGAGAAGACCCAGGCCGAGCGGCACGGGCCGTCTCGGGGCCAGACCCGCCCGAGTCGCCTCGATCAGGCGACCATATGGGACGCCCGAAGGGCAGACCGCCTCACATGCACGACATGCGAGGCATCGGTCGAGATGCACGAGCGCCGTCGAGTCCGCGGTGTCGATCCGCCCCGCGCCGATGGCGCCCATGAGATGGAGCCGTCCGCGAGGCGACTCGGTCTCGAGATGCGTGATGCGGTAGGTCGGACACGCCTCGAGGCAGAGTCCGCAGTGGATGCATCGTTCGAGGCCTCGCAGATCGAGGGCGGCCGTCACGAAGGTAGCCGCCCAGGAGCGAGCACGCCGCGCGGATCGAACCGCGTCTTGAGCTCGCGCGCGATCGCATTCGGTATTCCCGAAGCGCCCCACGCGCCGCCGACCGCGCGCTTGTAGTCGGGGCCGGCGCGTTCGAGCACCGCGTAGCCACCCATCGCTTCAAGATCGGAGCGGATGCGACGGAACGTCGCGCGATCGATCGCCCGGAGGAGGAAGGCGGCGCCGTTCGCCGGATAGATCACCGCGTCGTACCCGACGAAGTCGAGGGCCGGCGTGCGAGCCGCTGGCCAGCCGACCCGCGCGGCCCACGTCGCGCTGACCGGCGCGCTCGCGATCCCATCCCAGGCCTCGTTCGCGACGTCGCGGCACCGGACTCGTTCGCGCACGCTGCGTCCCAGGCGCCGGACGGCCGCAGCCGGGCCGGCCAAACGAATCAAAAGGGCCGCGCCGTCGCGGGAGCCGATCGCTTGCGCGGGCGCGCCGCTTGCGATCGCGAGCGCGTCGAGGGGCAAACCGGTCGTGTGGAGCTCGGTGGCGATGCGCAGCGCCTCAGGGACGGAGAGATCAGCCTGCAGCGTGGTCGTCCGCTCGGGGATCGCGGTGAGCTTCAATGTCACTTCGCATATCGCGGCGAGCGTCCCGAATGTTCCGCTCCAGAGTCGCGTGAGGTCGTAGCCCGTGACGTTCTTGACGACTTTCCCGCCCGAGCGCACGCAGGTGGCGTCGCCGAGGACCACCTTCGCGCCAAGGATCCAGTCGCGCGGATGGAAGTAGCGAAGCCGGGATGGACCGAAGGCCGCGCTCGCGATCGTCCCGCCGACCGTCGCCCGGTCGGGAGCACCCGCCTCGACCGGCCAGCGCTGCTTCGTCTGGGCGAGCGCGTCCGCGAGATCGGTGAGCGTCGTCCCAGCACGCACCGTCGCGACGAGATCGCCGGCTTCGTGCTCGATCAGGCCGCGAAGCGAGGAGAGCTCGAGGACCGTGTCGCAGCGCTCGAGGGGATCGCCGACGTCGAGCCGCGTCCGGCCCGAGGCGACGAGCACCGCTTCGCCGCGTTCATTCGCGGCACGGATCGCGTCGACCACGTGTGCTTCGGTCTCGGCGCGCACGACCTCGGCCGGCCGCAGTCCGTCGATCTCCGCTACACCCACATGCCCTCCGCGAGAGCGCGTTTCGCGCGCTCGGTCGGGATGTCCGCGCAGGCGTCGCCGCCCGGGAACACCTTTCCCGGATTCATCATCCCGTCCGGGTCGAAGGCGTCGCGGGCCCGCCGCTGCGCCTCGAGGTCCGCAGGGCCGAATACCCAGAACATGAAGTGATTCTTTTCGAGACCGATGCCGTGCTCGCCGGAGAGCGCGCCTCCCGCGTCGATCGCGAGCTTGAGGATCTCGGCGCTCGCCTCCATCACGCGCTCGATCGGTTCCTCGCGAGCGTCGAAGAGGAGGACCGGATGCAGATTGCCGTCGCCGATATGGAACATGTTCGCGATCACGTAGCCGTACCGCGCCGCGATCGCGTTCACGTCGCGGAGCACCTCCGGAAGACGCGACCGCGGGACCACGGCGTCGTGCAGGTAATTGTTCGGCTTGATCCGGGCGAGCGCGGCGTAACCGAGCTTGCGCGCCTTCCAGAGAAGCTCGCGCTCCTCGACGGACTTCGCGGAGCGGACGTCGGTCGCGCCGTGCTGCATGAGGACGCGGCCGATCGCTGCCGCCCAGCTCTCGGTCTCCTCGCGCAGTCCCTCGACCTCGACGAGGAGAAGAGCGCCGGCATCGGTAGGGAGATGGACATCGAACGCCTGATTGACCGCGCCGATCGTGACCGCGTCGAGCATCTCCATCGCAGCCGGGACGACCCCGCTCGCGATGATCGCGCTCGCCGCGCGTGCGCCGCTATCCACGTCGCTGAAGACGGCGACGAACGTTCGCACGTCCTCGGGGAGGGGGAGGAGCCGCAGCCAAATCTTCGTGACGACGCCGATCGTCCCCTCGCTACCGACGATGAACGGCACGCAGTCGTAACCGGGGAGATCCGCCACCGGACCGCCGAAGCGCGCGAGCTCGCCGCTCGGCAGCACCAGCTCGACTCCGAGCACGTGCTGCGACATCGATCCATATCGGAGCGCATGCGGCCCGCCGGCGTTGGTCGCGACGTTCCCGCCGATCGTCGAGATCCGCTGGCTCGCGGGATCGGGCGCGAAGAAGAGCCCATGCGGGCGTGCGGCGACGCTGACGGCGAGGTTCGGCACGCCAGGCTCGACGACGGCGACACGCGCGACGGGATCGATTTCGATGATCCTGCGCAGGCGAGCTGTCGTGACGACGATCGCGCCCGCGCAGGCGATCGTGCCGCCGGAGAGCCCGGTGCCGGCGCCGCGCGGCACGATCGCCACGCCCGCATCGCGAGCGGCGCGCACGATCGCGACGACCTCCTCGGCGGTGCCCGGGACCGCGACCGCCGATGGCGGATGCCGATCGAATCCCGCGTCGTACTCCCACACCAAAAGGTCGGCGGGTCGCCAGAACACGTTCTCCGCCCCACATATCTCTTCGAGCCGACGGACGAGCGAGCTTGGGGCGGTCTTCACCGGCAGGGCGACGCGGGGTGGCCCGGGGGAGTGGGGTTGGGCGCGAGCGGGGGGTGCCCTGGGCCGCGGCCGACGCCCAGGCCAGAACACCGCGGCCCGCGTGGGCGGCGGCCAGCGGCCAGGGTGCCGCTCGCGTCCGGCCCTCGACCCCGGGACAGGACCCCGCGTCGCTCACCGATGACCATCACGCGTGCTCCTCGATCCAGATCGCTCCGTCCTCGGCGTGCTCTTTTTTCCAGATGGGAACGATCGTCTTCACTTCGTCGATCGCCGCACGGGCGGCGGCGAAGGCGGCATCGCGGTGAGGGGCGGCCACGGCGACGATCACGGCGATGTCGCCGATCGCGAGGTCGCCGACGCGGTGCTGCATGGCGATGCGGAGCGGGCCGTGCTCGCGCCCGAGACGCTCCGCGATCTCGCGCATCTTCGACTCGGCCATCTCCGCGTAGGCCTCGTACTCGAGGTGCAGGATCCGCTTGCCGCGGCTGCGGCTGCGGACGGTGCCGAGGAAGACCACCACGCCGCCAAAGGCATCGTCGCGGACGAGCGCGAGCGCGTCGTCGACGGAAAGCGGCGCCTCGCTCACCGCGATGGCCTCGAGGGTTCGGGCGTCGCCGCCCGACACCGGGGGGATGAGCGCGACTTCGTCGCCGTCCGCGAGTGGGGTGTCGACTTCGGCGTAGTCGCGGTTTCGCGCGATCACAACCCGTCGTCCTTCCGCCACGAGCGGATGCTCGCGCAGGATCTCAGCGATCGCGTCGCGGATCCTCGCCCCCGGTGGCAGCTCCAGATCGAAATGTCCGCGTCCCGCTGCCTCGCGATACGACGCGAACAGACGAACGTGGACGCGCATCGGGCCAAGCGTACCGGAGGTGACAGAATCGCACGGGCATGGACGTCGACGCGGCACTTGGCGTCCTCCTCGCCCTGCTGCTGGTCCTGGCGAACGCGTTCTTCGTCGCGGCGGAATACGCGTTCGTGCGCGTGCGCAAGACCCAGTTGGACGAGCTCGCGCCGCGCAGCGCCCGTGCGCGCCGGGCCGCAGGCGTCGTCGAACGACTTGACGCGTACATCTCGGCTTCGCAGCTCGGCGTCACGTTGGCGTCGCTGGGTCTTGGTCTTGTCGGCGAGCCCGTGCTCGCGCGGGTGATCGAGCCACTGTTCTTCTGGCTGCGCGACGCCTCGGAAGTCGCCTTCCACGTTGTCGCATTCGTCGTCTCATTCGGGATCGTGACCTACGTCACCACGGTGGTCGGCGAGCTCGCGCCGAAGTATCTCGCGATCCAGCGTGCCCTCCCGCTCGCGCTATGGTGCGCGTACCCCCTCGATCTCTTCTTCCGGCTCATGTATCCGTTCATCGCGCTGGTCAACACGAGCGCCAACGCGCTGCTCCTTTGGGTGGGAATTCGGCCGAGCACCGAGCTGAGCGTTCACAGCGAGGAGGAGCTCAAGATGCTTGTGGCGGTCAGCACGCGCAAGGGCGTGCTTCAGGAGAGCGAGCGCGTGATCGTCGGGCGGGCGATGGAGTTCGCCGACCGCGTCGTTCGCCAGGTGATGATCCCTCGGACCGAGATCGTCGCCGTGGAGGAGGACGCGCCTATCGCGGAGCTCGTCGCGACCGCGCGGCAGCATCACTTCTCGCGTTTCCCTGTGTTCCACGACGATCTCGATCATGTCATCGGCATCGTCCACGTGAAGGATCTGGTCGGCGTGGACCGGGCATCGCACGCGAAAGCGCGGGACGTCATGCGGAAAGTGCCGATCATGCCCGAGACGATGCGCCTCGATCAGGCGCTCGCCGAGTTTCGCCGCCAGCGGGTGCGGCTCGCGGTCGTCGTGGACGAGTTCGGCGGAACCGCGGGCCTGGTCACGCTTGAGGACGTGCTCGAGCAGCTGGTGGGCGAAGTCCAAGATGAATTCGATACCGAAGCCCCCGCGTTCAAGGAAGAGACTCCGGGCACGTTCGTCGTCGACGGACTCACGTCGCTCGACGCACTGCGCGAGCGTCTTGGGCTCGCGCTTCCGGACGAGCCCTACGACACGGTCGGCGGGATGGTCTTCGGCAGGCTCGGCCGGCTCGCGGCCGTCGGCGACGCGGTCGAGGTCGAAGGCCACCGCTTCCAGGTCACCCGCCACGCTGGCATGACAGGTGCTCATGAGGGCTCCATGGTCGACCTCCTCATGAGCGATCCTGGGATCCTCCTCTTCACCACGGTCGGCATCGTCGCGACGGCCGTATCGATCGTGCGCGACGCGCGCGATCAGAAGGCGCACTCGGACGGCCAGGACGCGAGTGGGGACGTCGTCGAGGTGCGCGCGGCCTAGTTGAGGTCTCCCACCTAGTCAGCGCTCGAAGAGCGAACGGGCGAACGACACCGCATCCTCCACGCGGCTGCCCCAGAAGGCCTGCGCCCGCGGATCCATGAGCACGAAGATGCCCATCGCCGCGAGCGTGACCGCCGCGGTCATGAGCGCGAACGCGACCGCGCTCGCACGGAAGCCGACCCGCATGGCTCGACTGTAGCGATTGAGGGGCTTCGCCCCTCAAGACCCCCTCAGGTTCGCGGACCGCTCCGAAGCCGAGCGACGAGATTGTCCAGCCGGGCGCGCGAGATCGTCAGGAACTTCGCAAGGTTCTGCCGGTCGCCTTCGGGGATGGTGCCGTGTCCGTCCTCCCCGACCGCTCGCGCCAGGTCGGCGAGAGCCTCGTTGAGCTTGCGCGTCGCCGTGATGAGGGCGTCGTCGCGCAGCGGAGGTATCGCGGGCTCCGGCCTGGCCGGCCGCTCGCCCGGGTGCAGGATCCTTTCGACTCGGTCGTGAAGTCGTATGAGCGTGAGCTGGCCGGCGATGATCTGCTTCGCGAGCGACCTGCGTCGCCGCGCGTTCTCGAGCTTCATCAGCTCGTATGCCGCCGAGAGCGTGTCGTAACGCTGGGCGACCATGTCACGCACGTCGTCGGGCGCGCTCGCGAGCCGTAGCCGGTTCTCCACGTAGCCCTTGTCCTTGCCCAGCTTCGTCGCGAGATTGCGGATCGAGTAGCCGAGCTCGCCGGTCATCTTCTTGTAGATGACCGCCTCGTCCAGCGGGGAGAGATCCTCGCGCTGAAGATTCTCGATGAGCGCGATCTCGAGCGCGGTCGCGTCGTCGAAACGTTCGACGATCGCCGGGATAGTCTCCTTGCCCGCGAGCTTCGAGGCGCGCCAGCGGCGCTCGCCGGCGATGATCTCGTAGTCATCGCCCGCGGGCCGCACGAGGATCGGTTGCAGGACGCCGTGCTCGCGGATCGAGGCGGCGAGCTCGGCGAGGGTCTCCTCGTGCCAGGTCATGCGCGGCTGAGATGGATTCGGGACCACCTTTTCGAGCGGGATATCGCGGACGGCGGTGGGCGTGCGCGCGGCGAGGAGGCTGATGATTCCGGGCTGCGCTTCGGTCTCCTGCGCGAAGATGCGCCCGCCGGCTTCGCGGAACGACTTGCGTGGGCGTGGGCTACTTGTGAGCACCGATCACCTCCTTGGCCAGGTCCACGAAGCTCTTCGCCGCATCGCTCCGTGGCTCGTAGACAGTGATCGGGACGCCAGCGGTGGGCGCCTCGCCGATCTTGACGGATTGACGGATGACCGTGTCGAAGACCTGGTGGTCGCCCAAGTCCTTGAGCGAATCGAGCATGTCGCGCGCGAGGATCGTTCGGCTGTCGTAGAAGGTCGGCAGCAGACCAAGGACCTTGAGATTCGGGTTGAGCCGCGTCTGCACCGTCTTGATGATCTTGAGTAGCGCCGCGACGCCTTTGAGTGCGTAGTACTGCGTCTGTACCGGGATGATCACGCCGTGCGCCGCGACGAGCGCGTTGAGCGTGAGCAAGCCAAGGGTCGGGGGACAGTCGATGAGGATGAAGTCGTAGCGCTCGATGATGTCGCGCCCGAGCTTGTCGCGGAGCGCCATCTCGCGGCCGATCGCGTTGAAGAGCTCGACCTCCGCCGCCGACAGCTCGAGCGTCGCTGGGGCGACGTCGACACGCTTGGTCTTCGTCGGACGGACGATGGACGCGATGGTGATGTTCGTGTCGATGAGGACGTCGGCGATGCTGCGTTCGACCGTGTTGAGGTCGATGCCGAGACCGACGGTGAGGTTCGCCTGCGGATCGAGGTCGATGCAGAGGACGTCGTGACCGAGCGAAGCGAGCGCCCCGCCGAGGTTGATGGCGCACGTGGTTTTACCCACGCCACCCTTCTGGTTCGCGATCGCGATAACCTTGCCCAACCGCGCTCTCCTCTTGCGGACCCTCGCCCTGAGTCCGCTTCGAGTTGCTGTGCTCCCCACAGCGCGCGGAAGCGCACGCGCCAACCAGCCCCACGGGCACTATAGCGGCGGTTTAGCTCACGCGATAGGTGCCGGTCAGGGCCGAGATCTGATCTCGCAGCGCCCCCGCGCCCCGCCGCGCATCGCATCCGAGCTTTCGACGCGCGATGTTGAGGTGCGCGCGGACCGATGCCTCCCTGATCCCAAGCTTGGAGCCGAGGTCCGCCCGTGAGAGCTGGGGTTCGGCGAGCCACGAGCGGACCACTTCGATCTGTCGCTCGGTCAGATCCCTCGCGCGCAGTACGTCACCGAGGACGCCCTCGGCGCGATCGGCCGACTGGACCATCTGCCGCCAGTAACCCGGAGCGACGCCGATCGTGAGCGCGAACTTGGCGACGCGGATGACCGCGGGACGGTACCACCACGGCCACGTTCGGACGTCCTGACGCACGAGTGTCTCGACCTCGCGTCGCACGATCGTCTCGGCCACCGGCAGCTCACCGGCGGCGAGCTCGACGGCGGCGAGACCGAGCGCGGCGCCACGGCGCTCGTGATGGAACTCGCATCGCTCGAACTCCCGGATCGCCAGGCGGAGGTCGTGCGCCGCTTCGTCGAACCGTCCCTGCGCATAGAACACGACGCCTCGAGCCGCGAGACGGAACGGCATGTCCTCGGTGGGGCAGTTCACGGCATCAGGCGGAGTCACGGGTGATCCCTCGGCCAGATCGAAGAGCGGCTCCTCCCACGGCACCTTGATGCCGCTCGCCAGACGCAGGTTGTGCGCCCCCGAGATGTTCCCGAGATTGCGAAGGGTGACCGCCCAGACGTACTGGAGCCACCGTCCGAAAGAGCGACTGCTCCCGCCCCAGTGCCGATCCGCTTCACGGAAGAACGTGAGTGCAACGGGGTCGCCCCGCGCGGCACACACATGACCGCGCAGGTACGCCGCAAGGCCGAGCTGCCTCGCGCTTCCCGTCGCGCGGGCGATCGCCGAGGCGGTCTCGGCTTCGGCCGCGGCGGCGGAGTAGTCGCCGTATTGCACGAGGACGTGGACCAGCTGGCGCGCGATCCGGAAGCGAAGATCGTGGCGCAGGTCGCGGTCGCGAACGCGCACCGCGAAATTGCGAGCGGCATGCGCCTCATCGAGCGCGTCGAGCGCGCGATTGAGCGCGATCGCGTTGACCGATGCGTAGAGATGGGCCTCGCCCGCGGCGATGCCATGACCCGACCGGGCCGCCGCGCGAGCGCGAGCAAACCCCGGCTCACATCTGCCGGCGTAGTAGTCGAGGTATGCGAGGTGCGCCTCGGCGCGCGTACGGACGCCGGGCGATCCGAGATCGGAGGCTCGTTCGAAGAGGCGCCGCGCCTCCGCGAAGTCCTGCTCATCCTCCGCCGCCCGACCAAGAGAGAATGCGAGCGCTGCGTCGAGATCCTCCCGAGCGCGCAGCTCGGCTTGCTCGAGCATCACGAGATTCGATTCGCCTCGACAGATCGCGCGCTCGATCTCGGCCGCACGTCCGTCCATCTCGGAATCCAGCATGGCCGACGATCCTAGAACTTAGCTCTAATAAGTTCAGTCTTGGCGGTGCTACGGTCCGACGAGCCCTCAGAAGGTCGAAGCGCGCTCGACCGGGCGGGAGCGGAATGGAGAACAGAGAGATGCGCGTGCGAACGATCCTGTCATTGCTCGTTTCGGCGTTCGTACTCCAGATGCCGATCGCCGACCATTTCGGCGCCGTTGCGCTCGCGGCCGGACCGACGAGCGACGTCTGCCACGACGCGGCCCCGTTGGCGAGGCTGCCGGCCGACGATGGCGTTTCAGCTCAGCCGCTCGACGCGGCGACACTCAGCCAGCTTGCCAAGACGAAGGCAGAGTCGAACGACCCAGAGCGTGCCAACCGAGATCTCGCGACCGGGCGACCCGAAGTACTGGCGGCGCAAGCGGCGCGGAAATCTGCCGCACTCCGCTCGGGCAACGCCCGCGGATCGGCCAGCGTCTTCACCGATCGAGCCTCTTTGCTCAGCGCGTGCGCCACGATGAGACAGGGCGCATCGCTGCCGACGACCATTGCTGCGATCGCCGACGCCTTCTCGAGCCACGCCGCCGCGACCACCGGGTCCGGTTACGGCTGGGTCGACAACCTCAATCAGCAAGGGCAGCAACGGTCCTACTGGTGCGGACCGGCGACCGTCTCCGAGACCGCGTACAGCATGTACTACAACGGCCGTGGCGCGATCCCGGTGAGCCAGTCCACCGCCGCGAGCTACATGGGCACCACCACCGACGGCACGACCGTCGGCGCATTCGTGAATGGGCTCAACGCATACGTCGGTCGGCCCGTCGCCGGGTGGAACTGGTACGCGTTCGTCTGGCTCTCGTACAACCCAACGTCGTCAGAGCGTTCTAACTTCGTGTCGTACCTCGAGTTCGACGTCAACAACGGCTGGCCGGTCGGGGGCGACGCGTGGGAGGCTGCCTACGGGCCTCACCTCAGGGGACACCCCTACAACCAAACCATCTTCCATTACATCGAGCTCGGCGGATACGGCTCGAGCGGCGGCAGCATCTACTACGCGGATTCGGCCACGACCGTGTGGAGCACGGTGCCCCCGTACAGCTGGTTCGACATGCAGACGATGATCACGATCCTCGGCGGGAGAGGCTATGCGTGGTGACCGCCTCGCCCTGACCTTGCTTATCGCGGCGGCGTGGAGCTTCTCGTGCTCCACGCCGCCCTCCCCCGCGACAAGGGCGGTCGATACGCCGGCCGCCATCACCTCCGCCAACCCACCGGCGTCGGCGACTCCGGTGCGCAGCCTAGAGATGTGCATCGGGACACCGCCAGCGGCATGGACCGCAGGATTCCAGGGACAGAGCGTGGTCCTTCCCGGCGGCACGCGCTTCGGCCTTGGAGCGCCGACACTCGCCGGCCAGGTCGCGTTCGGTCAGTTCGACACCGGTACCGAAGACGGCATCGGCAGCCTCGATCTGGCCACCGGGCGGATGACGCGCGTCGTCACCTGGAGCTCCCAGGTCAGTGGCATGGGATGGATGGCCGTCGAGCTGCCCTGGGTCGTGTGGGAGCAGGGAAACTCGCAAGCAAATCTTTCCGATTGGAGCGTGCTCGCATGGAACAAGGACACCGGGGCGCGGTCCACGATCGCCACATCACGTCTGCCCGACAGCACGTTCCTCTTCGGACAGCCTCCATACCCATCGCTTCGGAATGGAGTCGTGACGTGGGCGCAGCCGCTCCCCAGGCGCGGCGATGTCAATGAGTCCGAGATCCACGCCCGGAGTCTCGGGACCGGCCGCGATGCTGTCCTCGCGAGCGGCCGTGTCGGCGCTCCGGTGTTCGCGGGCCGGTACTTGATCTGGGCACACCGGGAGGCGGATAGCCGGTACTCGTTCCAGGCCGTCGATGCGGAGAGCCTCGCGCCGATCGACCTCCCCGACAGGCTGCGCGATCCAGGTCCGATCGTTTACGTCGCCGGGTCAGCGCAGTTCCTCGCCTGGAGCGGTGAGGGCTCGCAGACCGTAACGGTGTGGACGGTCGACTCTCGGGCTTTCGTCGAATACCGCTCGCCGGATCTCAACCACTCGTTCCAGTTCATGCAGCTCGCCGGGCATTACCTTCTCTTCTACGGTGGAGTCGCCTCGAGCATTCTCGATCTCACGACCGGCGCGGCCTTCGACGTCGCGGGAAGCCTCGCTGGATCGGATGAGAAGATCGCGAAGGAGGAGCCGTCCGTGCCGATCGGGCAGAAGGGCCAGCTCGTCGCGTCGCGGATCTCGGCGGTCTCGCTGAACACGGTCGGTACCATAGCGACCTGCGCGCCGCGCTGATCGGGCCCGCTCGCTTCGCTCGTTCGGGCGCCCGTCGTCGGCCGCTCGCGCGAGCAAGCTCGCGCACCGGCGCTCCTAGGGCCCGTAGCTCAGTGGTTAGAGCGGCGGACTCATAATCTGCTGGTCCCAGGTTCGATCCCTGGCGGGCCCACTAGTGGTCAAGCCCTGAGGAGCGAGGATGCCCCCGCGCTGCAGTCATCTCGATCAGATCCGCGAAGTCACGCCGAGCGGCGACGGCTGCGATGAGTGCATCCGTCTCGGCGACGAATGGGTCCACCTGCGGCTCTGTATGACCTGCGGTCGCGTCGGGTGCTGCGATGACTCGAAGAACAAGCACGCTTCAAAGCACGCCCGCAACGACAGGCATCCGATCATCCGATCGTTCGAACCCGACGAGGACTGGGGCTGGTGCTTCGTCGACGAGGTCGATCTCGATGCGCGCGCGTGGCGGGTACGCGGCCCGGTCGCCCACAGCGTCTAGCGCTCAGGCCCCGATGTCCCTCCGCTGCATCGCGATGAGCGCGGCGAAGGATGCGGCAGCACCAATCGCAAGGAGCGTCGCCTCCCGTGCCCAGTCGATGGATGTCATGACCGGGTTCCCATAGAGCGCATACACCGAGAGGTTCGCGAGCCATTCCGGCCACTGGAAAAGCGGCGCGAGCTCCTGCACGAAGTAGCCGACGATCGCGACGGCTGCGAGGATGCCGAGGGTGAGCCGTGGCCGCCAGCCGACCCCGGCAGCCCCGAGTCCGCCGAACGCGAACGCGACCAGGAGCGTGAGTGCCGTTCCGACCACCACGCGTCCGGCTTCGAGGGAGATGTCCGCGGATGCGGCGCCGATCAGCAGCGCGAGCGAGCTCGCGGCGACGATCACTGCCGCTCCGATCAGCAGCGCGGCGAGGCGCTCGACCACGATTCGCGCACGCGAGATCGGCTGCGCCGCGAAGATCTCGAGGCGCCCCTCCTGATCGTCGGCAGCCCACCCGTTCGCCTGGACGATGGCGTAGAGGGAGACCAGCAAGACCAACGCGCTGAACCACGAGAGGCCGATGAACGCGGTGTAGGTCGCAATACCAGCGCGCTCCATATACACGCGAAAGCTGGGCGTCGCCAGCATTGCGTCGACGAGCGTGCGGGTGAAGGACAGAAAGAACAGCCCGAGCGCCGCGACGACTGCGGTCCATGCCACGAGCGAGACGCGCTGCTGGTCGAGGATCGCGAGGACCGGCACCCGGAGCAGGGGATTTCCCGCAGGGCGCACCGTGGGCCGGGCATCGCGGGGGGTGCGCCGCACAAGTGGCGCGCCGAGGTCGCGGCGCACGAAGGCCACCACCGCGAGGACCGTGATCGCCGCCGCGGCGGCGAAGAGCCCAAGCGTGCTCGAGAGGTCGAGCACCCCGCCGGCGGTGAGCGGGTGATTCTGGTCGTAGAGCCAGAACGGCGAGAGCGAGCGGATCGCGGCGACTTCGGCGCCGTTGCGGTCGACCACGTTGACGAGGTACAGGATCAGAAGCACCGCGCCGCCTAGCGTGATGGCTCCGCGCCGCGTGGTCACCAACTGCGCCGCCAGCAGGGCGACCGCGTAGCAGCAGAGGACCAGGCCGACGAGCGCGACGCCCTGGAGCGCGAGCGCACCCGCAGGCACGCCGTCGTTCACGATCGCAGCGCCGACGCCCGCGGCGCCCACCGCGAGTGTGGAGGCGGCCATCGCGAGCGCGGCGAAGGCGACGATCCGCAAGCCGATGTAGCGGCCGCGCGACACACCCTGCGCGAGCCAGTGCTCGACGAGACCTCGCTCTTCATCGCCGCGGCCCGCGCCCGACGCGGCCATCACGGCCCAGAAGCCGACGACGACCTCGAGGAACCCGAGCGCGCGCCACTCGATCCATCCGGCCATCGTGCCGAGACCGTGGGGCAGCGGCAGCAGGTACGTGAGCTGTAGGGCGAGGAGCTCCATTTGCTGGCCGAAGACCGCGCGTTCGGCCGGGGTGTTTCCGGCGAGGGTCGCGAATGCCAGCGGCTGCGCGATGGCGCCGACGGTGCCCAGGGCAGCGGTCGCGATGGCGCCCATGCGGCCGAGACGAAGCGCGATCCGGAGGAGCGTCACTCGCGTTTCGCCGGGCCTGCGTAGTAGGAAAGGAAGATCTCCTCAAGGCTCGGCTCTCGGCTTTCGAGGTCGAGGATCCTCTCGGACGCGATGGCCGAGAGGAGTGGCGCGATGTCACCACGCAGCAATCCGCGGACGCGCTGGCCCCGCACGTCGAGCTGTTCGAGACCGGGCACCGCGGCGAGCCGCGCGAGCGGAGGCGTTCCCGCGAACTCGACCTCGACCCGCCGCGCGCGGACGCCGACGAGCTCGGCGAGCGTGCCGACGGTGACGAGGGTGCCTTCGCGGACGATGCCAACTCGATCGCAGACGTGCTCCACCTCGGATAGGACGTGCGACGAAAGGAACACCGTCGTCCCGCCCGCGCGCGCCTCGCGGATCAGCTCGTAGAAGACCTGCTGGTGCAGAGGATCGAGTCCCCCGGTGGGCTCGTCGAGGATGAGCAGCGTCGGCCGATGCATGAACGCGAGGACGAGCAGCAGCTTCTGCTTGTTGCCATGCGAGTACTCGCGGTAACGCCGGCCGAGATCGAGGTCGAGCCTCTTGGCGAGGCTCGCCACGACCGCGTCCGAAACTCCACCCCGCAGGCCGGCGACGTACGCCACGATCATGGAGCCGCGCCAGCCGCCGAACTGCGGCGTCTCGCCGGGGACGTAGCCGACTTGGCGCTTCACCGCGACGGCGTCGCGCTCGCTGTCGAGCCCGAAGACCGTCGCGCCCCCGCGCGTCGGATGGATCATTCCCATGAGGAGCCTGATCGTCGTCGTCTTTCCCGCGCCGTTCGGTCCAAGGAAACCGAACACCTCGCCTTCGTTGACGGCGAGATCGAGGTCGAAGATCCCGCGATGAGCGCCGTAGTCTTTCGTGAGCGCGTGCGTCGCGACGGGGGTCCGCTTCCCTGCGTTCATCGCTCGCATTCTCCGCCGACGCCAATCAACGTCGCGTCAAAGACGCAGGGGCTTCGCGTCGACCGCGGCTCATTATGTGCGGCGTGAGCGTCACGCTCGCCGACGTGGAACGTGCGCGACCCATCGTCACGTCGGTGGTGCACCGCACACCGCTGCTCACGAGCCGCTCTCTTGGAGAGCGGATCGGCGCGAACGCGTACCTGAAGGCCGAGAACCTCCAGCGCACCGGATCGTTCAAGCCCCGCGGAGCCGCCTTCGCGGTGGCGAGCCTCTCCAAGGAGCAGCGCGAGCGCGGGATCGTGACCATGAGCGCGGGGAACGCCGCCCAGGCGATCGCTTTCGCGGCGGCGCGCGCGCACGTGAGCGTCACCGTCGCGATGCCGGAGAGTGCGCCAAAGACGAAGATCGACGCGACGCGCGGTTACGGCGCGGAGATCGTCTTCGCGCCTGACGTCACCCAGCTCGCCGCAAGAGTGGAAGAGATCCGCTCTCGGACCGGCGCGTACTTCCTTCATCCGTACGACAACGCGGCAATGATCGCCGGACACGGCACCTGCGCCCTCGAGGTACTCGAAGACCTACCCGATGCCGACCTGTTCGTGGTCGGAGTTGGCGGGGGCGGGCTCATCGCCGGCATCTCCGTCGCGGTCGCGGCGAAGCGCTCGGGCGCACGGGTCGTCGGGATCGAGCCCTCTGGCGCCGCGGGTATGCGCCTGGCGCTCGACGCGGGTAGGCCCGTGCGGCTCGAGCGGATCAGCACGATCGCGGACGGTCTCGCGGCGCCGATCGCGGGCACGATCCCGTTCGAGATCGTGCGCACGCTCGTTTCCGACGTCGTTGTCGTGGACGACGAGGTCATCGCCGAGGGCGTTCACTTTCTGGCGTCGCGCGCGAGGCTCATCGCCGAGCCGGCGGGGGCCGCGGCGACCGGTGCGCTCCTCGCCGGCGCGGTGCGAGTCCGGCCGGGCGAGCGCGTGGTCTCGATCGTTTCGGGGGGCAATGCGGACCTCAGCCGCCTCGCCCAGATCTTCGGATCGTGAGCGACGGTCGTCTCGTGCTCTACGCGGATGGCGCGTCTCGAGGGAACCCCGGTCCAGCCGGCGCGGGCGCCGTGCTTTTTGACGAGAAGGGGGTCGTCGTCGCGGAGCTCACCCGCGCTCTCGGGCGCGCAACGAACAACGTCGCCGAATACAGCGGATTGATCCTCGGGCTCGAGGAGGCCAAGCGCCGGGGCGCGACCGCGGTCGACGTGCGGATGGACTCAAAGCTCGTCGTCGAGCAGATGCGCGGTCTTTGGAGGATCAAACATCCTGGCCTGAGACCGCTCGCGCTCCGCGCGGGCGCGCTGCTCGCATCCTTCCCGGAGCGGACGATCCAACACGTGCCGCGGGAAGAGAACGCTCACGCGGACATGCTGTCGAATCGCGCGATCGACGAGAGCGATTGGGGGGCGCTGCCCCCCAACCCCCGGAGCACGCGCGGTGAGTGACGACCCACTCACGAACTTCATCGCGCGCAGCCTGCGCGCCGAGGTAAGCGACGTCCGGAGCGAGGTCGTGATCAAGAACCGCTCGGTCGAGCTCGAGCGCATCCGTTTTCGCCAAGAGGGCGAGGACCGTACCGTGCTCGTAAAGCGGGTCCCACCGGACGACTCGCTCGAGGTCCAGCTGCTGCCGTTCCTCGCCCGCAAGACGGACCGCGTGCCGATCGTCCGCTCGCGCGGGATCCCTCCACCCGCCGTTCCCGCCTGGCCCTGGCTCCTCACCGAGGAGCTCATCGACGCGCCGAGCGCGTGTCATGGCGATCCGGCCGCGATCGTTCGCGCCAAAGCTGTCGTGGAGCGTGCGGTGGCGAACGACCAGCCCGCTCTGCGAGCGCTGGGCGCGCGCACCCTCGCACCGCCGACGCTCGTCGACCGCGTCGCCGAGCGTGCCTTGATCGACCGACCGATCGACGCCGAGGCTCGCTCGGCGGCGGACCGGCTTGGGGAGCTGCCAACGGTGCTCTGCCACGGCGACCTCGTCTGCGCGAACGCGCGCCAGACCGATCGCGGCGTGGTGCTGGTCGAGTGGCGGCGCGCGTATTTGGGTTGCGGTCTGCTCGATGTCGCGCGGCTCGTGGCCGATGTCGCGGCGTTCACCGGTGAGAACGAGCGTGACGATCTGTTCGAGCGTTACGGGGAACTGATCGGGATGACCGTAACCAGCGACTTAAAGCGCGCAGCACGACTCGTTGAGAAAGCGGCGCGGGCGGTGCTTCCGGACTGAGAGTTCGCACGCCGCAAGGCGTGCGATCAAAGGGAGCCGACGCGATAAGATATTCACGCCGAGCAGGCCCGACGGTCGCGTCGGCGAAAGCCGCCGAGGAAAGTCCGGACTCCGCAGGGCAGGGTAGGGGGTAACACCCCTCCGCCGTGAGGCGAGGCCAGCGCCACAGTGACGATCCCGCGCAAGCGGGGTGAAACGGGCAAGCGCTACCTGGAGCAAGGCTATGTAAGGGGACAATGGCGTGGCCCGCGCCGTCCCCGGGTGAGCCGCTAGAGGCGGGGGGCGACCTCCGCTCGAGAGGGATGACCGTCCGCGACAGGATCCGGCTTAGGGGTCTGCTCGGCTTCCTCATCCGCCGGCGCCCGAGCGGCGTATACACGTGTAACTGAGGGAGGTATTCCGATGCGTCTGATCGCTGCCATCGCCGCATCCTTCGTCGTCGCGGCCGCGTGCGGCGGGCCGGCTGCCGCGCCGTCGCCGACACCGACCCCGACGGTCGCGCCGACCCCCGTGCCGACGCCGTCCAACGTCTTCAAGGCCGAGCTCAAGAGCGCGAATGAGAACCCACCGATCGCCGACGCCGAGGCAAGCTGCTCCGGTACCGGAACGCTGACACTGACCGGCACGAGCGCCAAGTTCGACGTTTCGATAACCGGGTGCCCAGCGAGCACTGTCATCAACATCGGCCACATCCACGAGCAGGTCGCGGGTCAGAACGGACCCGTCGTGATCGATAGCACGCTCAAGCCGGGCGAGCTCACTTTGACCGCTGGTGCGGTGACCTTCACGCGGACGAACACCAATGCGGATCCGGCGGTGATCGCGCGGCTCCTCGCGAACCCAGCCGGGTTCTACATGAACTTTCACTCAGCGGTTCACGGCGGCGGCGTTATCCGAGGCCAGCTCACCAAGGCATAACGCGACATCCAGTGCAGCCGGAGGACGCCCCTCGGTCGGAGGGGCGTCTTTCGTTTGGTGCGAAAGTTACGCGGGCATGCCGGTCGCCGAGATCGTCGCTGGGCTCCTGATCGTCGCGCTCGTCCTGTACGACGTCTTCCAGACGGTCATCGTGCCGCGGCCGAGCACGAGCGGCATCGGCGTCGCGCGCTACGTCATCGTCGCGACCTGGCCCGCGTGGCGACGGTACTGCGAGTCGATCCGATCCGCCGACGCGCGCGAGCGGCGGCTCGGCGCGTACGCGCCTTTCATGCTCGTTTTCCTGTTGTTCTTCTGGATCGTCGCGCTCATCTTTGGATACGCGCTCATCCTCTTCGCGCTCCGCGATCAGGTCACACCGCCCCTCGACGATCTCTGGAACGCGGTGTACTTCGCGGGGACGAGCTTCCTCACCATCGGTTTCGGCGACGTCACGCCCACCGGGCTCGGCGCGCGAGTGGCCTCGCTGGCCGCGGGCGCGAACGGCCTCGTTCTCGTCGCACTTGCGATCACCTTCCTCTTCTCTCTGTACGGCTCTTTCCAGAGGCGCGAGGTCCTCGTCGTCACGCTCGATGCGCGTGCCGGCGCGCCGCCGTCTGGTGTGCAGCTGCTCGAGAAGCTGTCACGTCTCAGCCTCGTCGGCGATCTCGACGCCCTCTTCGCGGCGTGGGAAACGTGGTCGGCCGAAGTGCTCGACAGCCACCTGGCCTATCCGCTGTTGTGCTTCTTCCGCTCGTCGCACGACAACGAGTCGTGGGTAAGCGCGCTCGGCGCGCTCCTCGATGCGGCGACGCTCTGCATCACGACGGTCGAGGATGGGTCGGCAGGTGCGGCCCACCTCCTGGTCGGATTGGGCTCGCACCTCGTGGAGGACGTCACGCGGTATTTCCGAATGCCGCACGAGCACGGCGCGCTCGTCGACCGCGCCGAGTTCGACGTCGCGCGCGAGCGACTCAGGGCCGCTGGCTGGCGGCTCCGCGATGCCGAGCGGTCGTGGGTGGACTTCCAGGCCTTGCGGGCCCGGTACGCCGAGGACCTCAATGCGATGGCGCGTTTCTGGGCCGTCCCGCCGGCGCAGTGGATCGGCGACCGGTCGGCCATGCGGCACGCGACCGTCGGGGGGCTTCGCCCTCCGGCCCCCAGGCAATAGGTGGCACAGGCCTTGCGAGATCGCATTCGCAAGGAGGTGCCAGGATGCTCTGGACGATCGTTCTCATCCTGCTGATCCTGTGGTTGCTTGGTGGGCCGATCCTGAACCTCGGCGCGCTGATCCACCTATTGCTGGTGATCGCGCTCATCGTCCTGCTGCTCCAGCTCATCACAGGTCGCAGGGTCGTCTACTAGTCAAGAGCAGCGAGGCTGCTCTTGACTATCGCGCGCTCGTCGCGAGAGCCATTGACGCGACGAGCGTGCGCTTGTTATCTTGAAGATGGAGGGACACGTCTCCCTCAAACCACGAAAGGAAGTGGCGCAGTGCTGAGCTTCACCCCGAATCTCGCGCGCGTCGCCGGGGCGCGTTCTCGGCGAAGCCTGCCCACTTTCCGGATGGCTTAGAACCCACCGACTCGCGCGAGCCCTTCGGACCGTGGGCCAGAGCCCGCGGTCTTTTGTTTGTGCGCTGGAGAAGAGAAATGGCCATCCAAGTTCGCGAAGCCGATGGGACCTCCGAAGTGAAGATCGAGTCAGGTGTGGCCGCGCTGGAGGCTCGCGCGGTGCGCAAGGTATTCAGCGGCGCTCGGGCGGTCTCGGGCGGCGGCACGACCGTGCGCGCGGTCGACGACGTATCGCTTGTGGTGCGGCGCGGCGAGATCTACGGCCTGCTCGGAGCGAACGGATCGGGCAAGTCGACGCTGATCCGCGTGTTCTCGACGCTGCTGGAGCCCGATCACGGCGAGGTCTCGATCTTCGGCCTCGACGTGGCGCGCGACGAGCTCGCCGTGAAGCGGCTCATCAACCGCGTGTCCGTTGAGGCCTCCTTCTTCAAGAAGCTGTCGGCGATGGAGAACCTCGTGTACGCCGGGAGGCTGTACGGTCTTGCGCCAGAGACGTCGCGACCGAAGATCGCGGCGATCCTGCGACGGCTCGGCATCGAGACGAAGCGCATGAGCGAGCCGCTCGAGAAGCTTTCGCGCGGCATGCAGCAGAAGGTCGCGATCGCGCGGGCGTTCCTGACCGCGCCGATGCTGCTCCTCCTCGACGAGCCCACGACGGGACTCGACATCCGAAGCAAGCGCGAGGTGCAGACGTTCGTGCGCGATCTTCGTGACTCGCATGACGCCACGATCCTGCTCACCACGCACGATCTCGACGAAGCCGCGCGGCTCGCCGACCGGATCGGGATCCTGCATCAGGGCCGCCTCGTAGCGGAAGGGACGGCGGGCGAGCTTGCGGCACGGCACGGCGGGTCCTCGCTCGAGGATGTCTTCATGACCGCGACCGGGCGGCGGATCGAGGAGGCCGACGAGCCGGAACGGACGGACAAGGCGTGATCGAGTACGTACGTGATGAGGCGCTGCCGGACCGGGAGGAGATCCTTGCCCGGCTCGCCTCGCACGATCGAGACATCGTTCTGCGCATCCTCACGCAGCTCTGCCCCTGCCGGAATGTCTGCTACGACGCCGACATCTGGCGGCGTCTCGTCCGGATCATGACGAGCCAGTGGGACTTCGACGTGCGCGAGGCGGCCTCTCACGCGCTCGGAACCCTTAGCTCGCGCGCGCGGGTCGATTCGCGTTCGCGAGCGCTGCTCGCCGCCGTCGCGGCCGGCGTGCCACTCTCCCGGCTCGCATACCCGCAGTGGCTGCGACCGCAGGTCGCGCGCGGAGCGACGTGGCAGACCGCGGTCTACCCGAAGGTCGCCCTACGCGATGTGCCAACTCTTATCGAGGCACTTGCGTCCGACGACGAGCTCGCGATGCGTGACGCGATGGCCGCGCTCTGCCCGAGCGGCGGCCGGCATCCGCCGCGGAGGGTTTGGCGCGCGATCGCCGAGCACCGCGGTTCGCTCGACGCCGATGTGAGGGCGAAGGCGGCGCGCGCGGTCGCGCGCCTTGGGGAACACGCTCGCGCCTGTGGGAGACACGCGACTTGATCAGTCAGCTCAACGGGCAGCTCGGCCTCGCGTACGCGTTCGTCGAGCGCGAGATCGCGCTATCGAAGCGCTACTGGGCCTGGGAGCTCGTGTGGCTCGTGTACGGGATCGTCACGAGCCTTTCGGTCGCGTACATCGGGCTCGCGGCCCCGGCGATCGCCGGAGGCGCCGCGGACACCGCCGCGGTCTCGCGCTTCGTGCTCTACCTGCTGGTGGGAACGATCACGTGGCGGTTTCTCGGGCTCATCTTCGAGCAGATGGGGGAGACGATCGCCTGGGAGAGGTGGGAGGGGACGATCGAGTACACGTTCATGGCTCCTGTCCCGCGCCTCACGCACCTCCTCGGCATGTGCGGCGCGACGCTCGTGCGCGCGATCGGCTTCAGCGTCGCGATCCTCGCCGCGGTCACGTTGTTCATTCCGGTCGACCTCTCGCGCGCGAACCCGGCGTCGGCGCTCGTCCTTCTTGCGACCGGCGCCGTCGCGTTCATCGGACTGGCGATCGGATCCGCCGTGTTCCCCCTTCTCTGGACGGAGAAGGGCCTGCAGATGGCGTACATCGTCCAGGCGGTGGTCCTGCTCGTCTCGGGCGTGTACTACCCGACGTCCGTGCTGCCCGGGTGGATGCAGGCGCTTTCGGTGGTGTCGCCGGCGACCTATGTCATCCACGGCATGCGCGCCGCTCTGCTCGACGGCGCCGACGTCGGCGCGGTATGGCCCGACCTCTGGCCGGCGCTCGTCGTCGGCGCGGTCTCGATACCGCTCGGGCTGCGCCTCTTCCTCCTCGCGGAGCGTCACGCGAAGCGCACCGGTCGCCTCAAGAGGAGCGGGTGATGCGCGCGGCAGCGCCGGATCTCGAGTACCAGCCCGCGACACCCGACGACGCGCCTTTCGCCGCGGACGTGGACAGCGCGGTGCATCCGCAGCGCCCGCGTGATCCAGTCGTCTATCGGTACTGGTGGTCGCAGCCCGACGAGTACATGGAGTTCGCGCGATTCGTCGTGACGCGTGGAAGGAGGCCGATCGGAGTCGCGGACTGGAGTCATCCACGGTGGCAGGTTCAGCCGGAGCGGTACGGCACCGCAGGCTGCGAGATCGTGCCGGCCGAGCGGAGCAGGACGACGCTCGACGCCGCGACGGCCGCGATGGAGGCGCGCGTGGTGGCGGAAGGCGCGCGCATCCTGCGCGCGTGGTCGAACGAGGACGACCCGCTGCGCACCGAGATGCTTCTCGCGCGCGGCTACGTCGAGGATCGCCGGAGCAAACGCTGGGAGCTCGACCTCATCGCCAATCGCGATCGCCTGCTGGCGATGACCGACGCGTCGCGCGGACGCATGCGGTCCGAAGGCGTGCGGCTCCTCACGCTCGCCGATGACGGCGATCCGGCCGCGGTCGAGAAGATCTGGCGCCTCTCAGAGGAGGCGGGGGACGACGTCCCGACCACGGTGCCCCGCGTCCCGGAGGCGATGGAGAGCTACGTGCGCTGGCTCGCCGCTCCCGAAATACACAAGGATCGCTTTTGGATCGCGCGGATCGGCGATGACATCGTCGGTGTCTCGGTCCTCGCTTATCCGCCAGTGCGAGGCATCGTCGGCACCGAGTGGACCGCGACCGCGCGATCGACGCGCGGGCGCGGCGTCGCGCGCGCGCTCAAATGCGAGACGCTCGCTCAGGCCATCGCGCTCGGCGTCGATCGCGTCCGCACCGGCAACGACGCGGCGAACGCGCCGATCCTGCATATCAATGAGACGATGGGCTATCGCCAGATCGCCGGCTCGATTCAGTACCTCAAGCCGGTCTGAGTGACGGGGCCGCTTGCCGCGTCGCGGTGCGGCCACTCGCAGCGGCGATCACGCCGCCTAGCACGAGCACGCCGCCGACGAGGAAGTTAGGGCTGACGGTCTCCCCGGCGAGCACGGCGGCGGCCGCGACGGTGACGAGAGGCGAGAGTGGGAACTGGAACGATGTCGCCGTTGCGGTCCAGCGCCCGAGCACGTAGAGCCCGAGCGCGAAGAGTCCGATCGTCGAGACCACGAGATAGCAGAAAGCGACGATCGTCGTCGTGGACGCCGGAACGACCCACCGCTCGCCAGCGATCAGTGAAAGTCCGGTGAGGCAGACCGCCCCCACCGCCATCGCGACCGCGTTCGTCGCGGCGGGATGGCTTCGCGGGAAGTACTTGATGACGACGCCGGCTTCCGCGGCGGTAGCTGCCCCGACAAAGAGTGCGGCGAGTGCGGCGACCGGGACGCTCGCCGACAGCTGGTCGGAGAAGACGATCGCGATGCCGATCGCGGCGACCGCGCCGCCGAGGAGGCTCCGCGGCCGCAGCGGCTCGAGCCCATGCACGACCGCGAGGACGGCCGTGATCAGAGGAACGAGCGCAAACGAGACAGAGCCGAGGCCTGCGGGCGCCGAGACAAGACCCCAGTACGCGAGGGCATAGGACCCGAAGAACGCCAGCAATCCGAAGAGCAGAGCGCCGACCAGTCCGCGCCGCCGAGGGAGCGGGATGGCTCGCGCGCGCGTGAAGGCGAAGAACAGGACCGCCGCGGCCGCGAAACGGAGCGCGGCGCCCTCGAACGGCGGGAGCTCGCGGTTCGAGAAACGAACGCCGACGAAGTTGAGACCAGCGAGCACGACGGTCACGAGGAACGCGGCGAGGGTGACCCGGTCGCCTCGCACTATTCGCGCGGGGCGAGCCACGCCTTGAACGCGCGTAGGTCGTAAGGCCGCTCGAGGAAATCGCGGACGAGCTCGGCCGCGGGCTTGGTGCCTCCCGGCGCGAGGATGCGGTCGCGATAGCGGCGCGCGGCCGCGAGGTCCATGAGGTCGTCACCGAACGCCGTGCGCAGGTCCTTCGCGATCGCCATCGACCAGAGGTAGGTGTAGTAGGCCGCCGAGTAGTGGTCGCCGTTCATGTGCTCCCAGGCGGCGGGCCACGAGGTTCCGTCGACCTGATCGAAGAGCGAATACCTGGCGTCGATCTCCTCCGCAAGCGTGCGCGGGTCCGCACCGGGCTGGGTGCCGTCGTGCAGCGCGAGCGAGAGCCGGGAGCGTCGCAGGAGGCCCTCCCGGATCATCACGCCCCGACCGAAGTCGCGCCCGACGCGCAGCCGCTCGACAAGCTCCGCTGGGATCGGCTTTCCCGTTTCGACGTGGGTGGCGAAGCGCGAGAGGACGGCGTGGTCGTAGATCCACTCCTCGAGGAAGGTCGAGGGCGCCTCCATGAAGTCACCCTCGGTCCGCGAGAGCCGCGCGTAGGGAACCTCGCCACGCGCGAGCCCGTGAACGAGGTGGCCGAACTCATGGAAGTACGTGACGACCTGCTGGTGCTCCATGAGCGCGGGACCGGTGAGGGTTGCGGGATCGGGGAAGTTGCAGCACAGGACCGTGTGCGGCGCTTGCCTTCCGGCGACCCCCAGCCTGAGCGCAGCGTTGAAGAACCACTTGTTCTTTCCCTCGCGCGGATGCATGTCGAGCGAGATGCGGCCCGCCGGCTGTCCATCGATGCGCACATCGAAGCTCTCGACCGAGCCGTGCCAGCGCTCCTCATGCACGACCGGGGTGAAGGTCATGCCGAACAGCTCGGCGTTCAGATCCAGGATCGCCTGCCGCACACGGCGGTATTCGAGGTACGGGCGGACCTCCTGCGCGTTGAAGCGAAAGCGCTTGGCCTTCACGCGGTTGGTGTAGTAGAGGCGCTCCCACTCGCCGATCGACGTCGCCTTCCGCTCGTCGAGCCGTTTCTCCGCGAGCAGCTCGGCGACCTCGGCCCGCTCGCTCTGGATCGCGATCTCGTCGATCTCGTCCAGGAATCGCCCGAGCGCTTCGGGCGTTGCGATCATGCGCTCCTCGAGGTTGTAGTGAGCCCACGTCGGGTAGCCGAGCAGCCGCGCCAGCTCGTGACGTGTGCGGGTGAGCTCGCGGAGGACGTCGACGTTCGCCGGCGCGCGGTCCGCGCTCGCACGGTGGAGCTCGAGTCGCGCCCTTCCACTGTGCGCGTACGTCATGAACGGCTGCATGTCCGGCGGATTCGTGCTGATGCGGATGACGCCGTCGGCGTCGGGCCGGTGAGCGCTCCGATAGTCCTCTGGCAACCCGGCCAGCTCACGATCGCTCTCGAGCGGCACGTGGCGCGTGTCGTCGCGGATGTTGCGAGCGTGGTCCTGCGCCAGCTTCGTCAGCGTCGCGCGGAGGTCGCGGGCGCGTTCGCGCTCGGCCGGCCCGAGCTCGACGCCGGCGCGTCGCATGTCCAGGCGAACGAGCTCGGCCAGGCGGCGCTCCACCGGACCCACGTTCCCGCGCTCGAGCGGAGCGAGCGCGTCGTAGACCGGACGGCTCTGAAGGCTGACCTGACCCAGGTCCGAGGCTTCGCGCTGCAGCTTCTCCGCGCTGTCGCGGACTTCCTTGTCCGGATGCATGGAGATCCAGATTCCGCACTCGCTGACCACGTTGTTCAAGTCGACATGGATGTCATCCAGCGCCGCTGCGACGTCCGGGACCAGCGCGGGCGGATCGTGCTCGAATCGGCGCAGGCTCGAGGCTGCTCGGGCGAGACGCTCGTTGTTGCGCTCCTCCAGAGCCCGTGCGTTGATCGGCGCGGGTGCCGTCTCGAGCACGCGCCGAGTTTATGCCGCGTACGCTGAAGGTCGTGACGATCCCTCCACCGCCGGCCACGCCGCGCAGCGATGTCGTCGACATCGTGCACGGTGAGCGCATCACGGATCCGTATCGGTGGCTCGAGGACGATCGCTCGGATCGCGTGAAGGACTGGACCGACCGCCAGAACGCGCGAACTCGCGCAGCGCTCGATCGTCTTCCGGAGCGCCGGTTCCTCGCCGCGCGCCTGCGCGAGCTGCTGTCGGTCGGGCTCCTGTCGACGCCGCGGCCGATCGCCGGGCGGATATTCCATACCAGGCGGGAGGGCGAACAGAAGCAAGCTGTGCTCTACGTGCGGGACGGCGTTTCCGATCCCGACCGAGCGCTCGTCGACCCGAACGCGCTTGACCCCGCCGGACTGACGACGCTCGATTGGTACTACCCGTCGCAGGACGCGCGCTACGTCGCATACGGCCTTTCGCATGGCGGCGACGAGCTGTCGACGCTGCGCGTCATCGAGGTCGCCACGGGCCGCGACGCCGGCGAGCGTATCTCGCACACCCAGCGGTCGACCGTCGCCTGGGTCGAAGGCGGCTTCTATTACAGCTTTCATCCCGCGCCCGGGGCCGTGCCGGCGGGAGACGAGAACTACCACCGGCGCGTCGCGTTCCATCGGCTCGGCGCGGATCCGGCACGCGACCTGGTCGTCTTTGGCGAGGACCGCGCGAAAGAGGACATCAACACCGTCGTGGTATCGCCCGACGGACGCTGGGTCCTCTTCTCGGCGTGGATCGGGTGGGTGCGCACCGACGTCTACCTGCACGACCGCGAGCATCCCGAGCGCGGACTCGTGACGGTCATGGAGGGCGAGGACGCGGTCGCGGACGGCGCGCCTGACCGCGGACGCATCTGGCTCCGCACCAATCTCGACGCACCGAATTACCGCATCGTCTCGGCGCCGTGCGAGCGGCCGGGGATGGACGCGTGGGAAACCGTCATCGCTGAGGGCGAGCACGTCATCGAAGGCTTCGACACCACGCGCGAACGCCTCGCGGTCCTCCGCCTGGCCGGGGCCACCTCGCGTCTTGCGACGTACGACCGGACGGGCCGCGAGCAGCGCGAGATCGCCTTGCCTTCGCTGGGCGCGATCGAGCTCGTCCAGGGCGACGCCGATGCCGATCTGGTCGGCTACACCTTCCAGACCTTCACCCAGCCGCCGATCGCATTCATCGCCAACGTGCGCACGGGCGAGAGCACGGAGCTCGTACGTCTCAGAGCCCCGGACGGCCTCGATCCGTCGCGGATCACGGTGGAGCAAACGACGTACCGCTCGCACGACCGCACAGAGGTGACGATGTTCCTCGTCCACCGCAGCGACGTGCGGCCGACGGGCGACGTCCCGACGCTCCTCACCGGCTACGGCGGCTTCAATGTCTCGCGCACGCCGCTGTACTCGGCAGGAGCGGCGGCGTGGGTCGAGAGCGGAGGGCTCTTCGCGCTTCCGAATCTGCGCGGCGGCGGCGAGTACGGCGAGCGCTGGCACCGCGCCGGCATGCTCGGGAACAAGCAGAACGTGTTCGAGGATTTCCACCGTGCGGCCGAGACGCTCGTCGCGAATGGCTGGACAGAGGCTCGCCGGCTCGCGATCTCGGGAGGATCGAACGGTGGCCTGCTGGTCGGAGCCGCACTCACGCAGCGGCCGGAGCTCTTCGCGGCGGTGGTCTGCGCCGTTCCGCTCCTCGACATGCTTCGCTATCAGAACTTCCGGATCGCGCGTTTCTGGATCCCCGAGTACGGCTCGGCGGAAGATCCCGAGCAGATGCGGTGGCTCCGCGCCTATTCGCCGTACCACAACGTCCGTCCCGGTACCCGCTATCCACCGGTCCTCTTCACGACGGCCGAGGGCGATACGCGCGTCGACCCCATGCACGCACGGAAAATGGCCGCGCTCCTCCAGGCGCAGGAGGACCCCAATGCGATCGTGCTGCTGCGGGTCGATCGCGACGCCGGCCACGGCATCGGCAAGCCACTGGACAAACAAGTCGAGGACTTCGCCGATCAGTACGCGTTCCTTGCGTCGCTTACCGGTCTGGCAGTGAATGAAACGGCTATGCTCGCGCGAAGGTGAACATCCTCAAATACCTCCGCGAGCAGGCGAGGCTCTATAACTGCAACGTCTGCGGAACGAATCACTCGCGCTCGAAAATCAGCGTGCTCGGCAAGCTCGAGTCCGCGTGGATCGTTCGGGTCACCTGCATGAAATGCCAGACCGCGTTCAAGCTCCTCGTCGTCATAGAGGAGCAGCGCGCCGCCGTCACGCCCGTCCGCGAAGAACCGGACCGCGGCTCACGACAGGCGGTGACCGCCGATGAGGTGATCGACGCGCACGAATTCCTCGAAGGCTACGAGGGAGACGTTCGGACGCTCTTCGCGCGGCGCGACAGGGTGCAAGCCGAGCCAGACGCGACCTAGCCATGGCCAAGAACGCAGTCATCACCGGTTGGGGCTATTACGCACCGTCTCGGGTGATGACCAATGCCGATCTCGAGAAGATCGTCGACACCTCCGACGAATGGATCACGTCACGCACCGGGATCAAGGAACGCCGGATCGCCGCTGAAGGGGAAACGACATCGTCTCTCGCGGCCCGCGCTGCCCGAGCCGCCCTCGACAAGGCCCGTCTCCGCGCGCAGGACCTTCAGCTCGTCATCGTCGGTACCGCGTCACCGGACTATCTCTTTCCGGCCACGGCATGTCTCGTCCAGTCCGAGATCGGCGCCACCAAAGCGGGCGCCTTCGACGTCGAGGCCGCATGCACGAGCTTCATCTCCGCGCTTGCCATCGCCCGAGGCATGATCGTCTCGGGTGCGATCGACAATGCCCTCGTGATCGGCGCGGAGACCCTTTCGCGCCTCCTCAACTGGAAGGACCGCACGACGTGCGTGCTCTTCGGCGATGGGGCGGGTGCCGCGATCGTCGAGGCGACGAACGCCTCGGTGGGCATCGAATCGACGGTCCTCCACGGAGACGGATCCAAGGGCGAGCTCCTGATGGTTCCGGCCGGAGGATCGAAGCTACCGGCATCCGCCGACACCGTCGAGCGGGGGATGCATTTCATCAGCATGGCTGGGGGCGAAGTGTTCAAGCTCGCGGTGAAATCGATGGCCGACGCGGCGGAGGAAGCGATCGCGGACGCGGGGCTCACTCTCGACGATATCGATCTCATGATCCCGCACCAGGCGAACATACGGATCATCGACGGCGTAGCGAAGCGCCTCCGATTCCCGAGCGAGAAGGTCTTCGTGAACATCCAGCGCTACGGAAATACATCGGCGGCCTCCATCCCCATCGCCATCTGCGAAGCGGAAGCCACCGGGCGTCTGCGCCAGGGCGACAAGGTGCTGCTCGTCGCCTTCGGCGGTGGGTTCACCTGGGGGGCATCGGTCCTCGAGTGGTACGGCGCGCATGACGGAATCCGTCCGCCTTCGCCGCTCGAGCGGGCCGGCCGCGTGCTCGAAGACGTCGTCGAGCGAGTACGTCCAAGCTAGAAGCCACCGCGCGGGGCCGCGCCTTTCGCCTGCCCGGCGATGTTCGGCCCGAGCGCTACGCGGTCCGACTCGACCTCGATCTCGATCGATGGACGTTCTCCGGCGCCGTCCGCATCGACGCCACGGTATTGCGCTCAACCGAAAAGGTGATGCTGCACGCGCGTGATCTGACGCTTTCGGGGGTCGCACTCACGCGCGACGCGAGGAGCCTAGCTGCGCGGCTCTCGCATGACGACGAGGCGCAGACGATCGTTCTCGAAACCACGACACGCCTCGAGCCGGGACCGCTCTCGATCGAGGCGCAATTCGCCGGCGCAATTCGTGCCGACCTCAAAGGGCTGTACCGCTCGACCCGCGGAGCCCAGCGCTTCGCCATGGCGGTCGTGTTCCCATCCGAGGCGCGGCGAGTCTTCCCTTGCTTCGACGAGCCGGCGTTCAAGGCCCGCTTCGCCCTCGAGCTGACCGCGCCATCGGACCTGACGGCGATCGCGAACGCGCGCACCATCGAGAGGCGGTCCACCGCTGGCGGCCGCGCGCACTGGCGCTTCGCGGAGACCCCTCCGCTCTCGACCTACCTCCTGATGATCGCCGTCGGCCCGTTCGAAGGCACCGATACCGTGCCGACGCGTGACGGCACGCCGGTGCGCGTCTGGCTTCCGACCGGCCTCGCGACTGAGGGCGTCTATGCACGCGATGCCCATCGCGCGGCGGTCGAGTGGCTCGAGGACTACACCGGCATCGCCTATCCGTATGACAAGGTCGAAGGCGTCGGCGTCCCCGATTTCCCCGCCGGCGCGATGGAAAATCCCGGCGCGATCACGTACCGCCTCGATCTGCTCGCAATCGATCCGGCGCGGACCGCGTCGAACCGCCTGAAGGCCTGCGTGAGCACGGTCGCGCACGAGCTGACCCACATGTGGTGGGGCGACCTCGCGACGCTCGCGTGGTGGGACGACATCTGGCTGAACGAGTCGTTCGCCACGTTTGTCGGGCACAAAGCCGAGGACGCCGTGCATCCGGAGTGGGACGTCTGGCGCGAGTTCGCAGCCGGATCGAGTCGCGGGTTCGCACTCGATGCTCTCGCGTCCACGCATGCCATCCATTCCGAGGTTGCAACGGCTGAGGAGGCGCTGCAGCGTTTCGACGCCATCAGCTACGAGAAAGGCGCCACGGTGCTCCGAATGATCGAGTCATACCTCGGCGAGGAGGTCTTCCGCGAGGGGGTGCGCCTCTATCTGGAGCGATATCGCGAGCGCAACGCCACCGCGGTCGACTTCTGGCGTGCGCTCGACGACGCATCCGGGAAGGACATCACCGCGATCGCGATGAGCTGGATCACCGAGCCGGGTCATCCGATCGTCTCGCTCCGTCTCGACGGAGAGACGCGCGTCGAGCTCCGTCAGAGCCGCTTCTTCCTCGACCCCGAGGCACCGCCGACCGGACAGCGCTGGCCGGTCCCGCTCACGGTCGCCACCGGGGAGGGTCCGATCAAGGCGCTCTTCGAAGGTGAACGTGGTGAGGTCGAGATCGCGCGCGGAGGGTGGTTGCATCCGAACGCAGGAGCGACCGGCTTCTACCGCTATGCGCTCGACGCGCCACTGCGCAGACGCCTCCTCGCGAATCTCGACGCCCTCGATGCGACCGAGCGGCTGTCGCTGGTGGACAACGAGTGGGCGCTCGCGTTCGCGGGGCGATCGACCCTCGCCGACTATCTCGCGCTTCTCGATGCCCTTCGTGCTGAATCCGACCGCGTCGTTCTTCGCGCGATTTCCGCCCACCTGCGCTGGCTGGCCACCCATGTTCCCTCGTCGGAGGTCGGTGCGGCGGTCGCGTCCCGTGCCCGCGACCTGTTCGCCCATCACCTCGCCAGACTCGGATGGGATCCGGCCCCGGGCGAGACCGAGGACGACCTCGAGCTGCGTGCGATCGCGATCGGGACGCTTGGCGAGCTCGCGGGAACACCCGACGTCCGCGAGGCGGCGGCCTCGCGCGTCGCCGCGCATCTCGCGGGTCGGCCGCAGCCGCCCGATGTCATCGGCGCGGCGCTCCGGATCGCAGCGCGCGAGGGCGATGCCGCGCTCGCGCGGACCCTTCTTGCGCGTCTGACCGATTCCGCAAGCGGACCGCAGGAGCAGCGGCGCATCCTCGACGCGCTGCCGGTCTTCCGCGAGCGCGCCGCGGTCGAGACGGCGATCGCGGCGCTTTTTGACGGAACGGTGCGCGATCAGGATCTGCCGGGCATGCTCGGCGAAGGCTTTCGCAACGCCTCGGCCCGCGCCGCGTTCTGGCAAGCCTTCCGTGACGGCTATGCGGAGCGCATCGCACCGCTCGAGGCGTTCGTCCGGCAGGGCTGCGTCATGGGTACCGGCCAGCTCACGCCCGCGTCCCTACGGCCCGAAGTGGACGCGTTCCTCGGCGGCATCGACGATCCGGACATGCACGAGGTCGTCGCGCGGACCCGCGAGACGCTGCGGCTGGGCGCGCGCGCGGCCTCCGCCATGGCCGGTGCTCTCGCAGTCGCACCCGCGTGATTTGACCGGCTCCGCCTATTGACAGCGCCCTACCGTGGTGTAAATTGCCCGCCGCGTGGTGAATAGTGGGGGACGGTGGGGAACCGTCGCCCGGAAGCGGAAGGGAAGCTGGAAGGCTATTTCGCGGGCGAATTTGCCCACTCTCTGGACGAGAAGGGTCGGCTCGCCATCCCAGCCAAGTTCCGAGGCCGCTTCAAAGAAGGAGCGGTCGTGACGCGTTGGATAGGAGAGTGCCTAGCCGTTTTCCCCGCCGCGGAGTGGGCGACCCTGAACGCGGAGATCGCCAAACGCCCGCGGACCGATCCGGCCGTCTCGCGTTTCCGGCATTTCGTGCTTGCCGGAGCGCACGAGACTGACCCCGATGCGCAGGGACGCGTCACGATCCCGGCCCACCTCAGGCGCTTCGCCGCCCTCGGGGCGGATGCGGTCGTCATCGGAAACGCCGATCACCTCGAGGTCTGGGAGCCGGCGCGCTGGCGCGGCGAGCTCGCCCGCGTCCAGACCGACATCGAGCGAGACCTCAGGGACCTCGGGATCTAGTGGCACCGAATTGGGGGGCAAGGCCCCTCAGCGCGCTCATGAACCGGTTCTCGTGGCCGAAGTTCTCGCGGGGCTCGAGCCGCGCGATGGCGGACGCTACCTCGACGGCACGGTCGGCGCGGGCGGACACGCCGCAGCGATCCTCGAACGGAGCGTTCCGACCGGGCGTCTCCTGGGACTCGACGTCGACCCCGCGGGTCTCGCCGCCGCCGCCGCCGAGCTCGCACGTTTCGGGGATCGGGCGCGCCTCGTTCGAGCGAACTTCGCGACCTGCGACGTCGTGGCCAGCGCGAACGACTTCGTTCCGGTCGACGGCGTCCTTCTGGATCTCGGGCTCTCGTCCATCCAGCTCGCCGACGAGGAGCGCGGCTTCAGCTTTCGCGCGCGAGGCCCGCTGGATATGCGTGCCGACCCGGACCTTCGCGACACGGCGGCCGACATCGTGAACAGCTGGAGCGAGCGCGACCTCCGCGGCGTGTTCGCCGAGTACGGCGAAGAGCCGGAGGCGGGGCGCGTGGCGGCCGCGATCGTTCGTCGTCGCGCGAAGGACCGGTTCGAGACAGCGGACGAGCTCGGACGCTTCGTCGCCGGCGTGAAGCTGCGGCGGCGGCGGTCGATCGACCCAGCGACCAACGTGTTCCAGGCGCTCCGCATTGCCGTGAATGGCGAGATCGCGAACCTCGAACGCGGCCTCGCCGCCGCGTTGCGGATCCTTCGCCCAGGCGGCCGGCTCGCCGTCATCTCGTTCCATTCACTCGAGGATCGGACCGTCAAACGCTTCTTCGCGCGTGAGTCGCGCGACTGCATCTGTCCTCCCCACCTCCCCACCTGCGTCTGCGGGCATCGCGCGGGCTTGCGTGTCGGTACCCGGAGGCCGCTTCGTGCGGCCTCGGCGGAGGTCGACCGCAACCCGCGCGCCCGCAGCGCAGCGCTTCGGATCGCAGAGAAGCTCCCGTGACCGTGGCGCAGGCCGTGCGCGCGCCGCGAGCGCGGCGCTCACATCAGCGTCCCCTCCGCGGCGGGCACCGTCCGGCCGCGTCACGTTCGCGTGCGCCGGCGAGCTGGGAGGTCCGCTCGTTCGTCGTCGCGAGCCTCGCGATCGTCGTGGCCTTCGTGCTCGTCCTTCTTTATCTCGCGCAGGCCACCGCCGTGTCCGCGGAGGGATACGAGGCCCAGCGGCTCGCCGCCCAGCGGGACGAGCTGCGTCGCCAGAACACGCTCCTTGAGATCGAGAGCGCTCGCCTCGAGGCACCCGCGCGCATCGAGGCGGACGCCGCGAAGCTCGGGCTCGTCAGGGCCGCGACGATCTACGTCGTCACGCCAGAGGCGATCGCCGCTCGTCCTTAACCACCAGGCAGTGTGACCTAGGGGTGCCGGCGGGGAGCGGGCACCCGAGCCGCGAGGAAGGTGAAGATGAGCGCGACGGTTTCGAGCGCGCGGCTGCGCATGTTGTTCGCCCTCTTCGCGGTTGCGACCCTCATCCTCTCGGCCCGGCTCGTCTACTGGCAGACCTTCGGCAGGGGCGAGCTCCTCGGACGCGCGACGGATCAGGTGCGCAGCGATCTGGTGCTGACCGCGCAGCGCGGAATCATCCGCGATCGCGGCGGCGCCACCCTCGCGACGACCGTCGAGCTCCGCTCGCTCTACGCGATCCCCGCTCAGATGACGGATCGCGAAAAGAACGATTTGCGTGGATCCGTAGCCACAGCGATCGCGCCGATCCTCGGTGAGAAGGCCGAGGTTCTGCGCGCCGCCTTCTCTAGCGGCGCGGAGTGGCTCTTCGTCCGCCGCCGACTGCCCGAGGCGACGGCCGATCGGATCGCCGCGCTAAATCTTCCCGGCCTGGGATTCGAGCTCGAGCCGAAGCGGCTCTATCCCAATGGCGCGATCGCCGCGCAGGTCATGGGGTTCGTCAACGACGACGGTGTCGGCCAGTACGGCGTCGAAGGTCGATACGACGCGATCCTGCGGGGCGTCGACGGTCGTCTCGTCGTCGAGCAAGATCCGGACAAGCGCGAGCTCGCGCTCGGCCTGCGGACCGCGATCGCCGCGCAGAACGGACAGGATCTTTCGCTCACGCTCGATCTCGCGACCCAGACCGCCGCCGAACGCGAGCTCGCCGCCGCCGTCGAGCGCGAGAGGGCCACCAGCGGCTCCGTCGTGGTGATGGACCCGCGTGATGGCGCGATCCTCGCGCTCGCGTCGTCGCCGACGTACGACCCCGCCCACGTCGGAAGCGCCGATCCCGAGGCGCTGCGCGATCGGACGATCGCTTGGACCTACGAGCCGGGCTCGACGATGAAGCCGATCACGATCGCCGCGGCCCTCGACAAAGGCGTCGTGACGCCGGCGACGTCGTACGACGATGTTGGCTACGCGACCATCGGCGGCCGCAGGCTCTCCAACGCGCTCGGCCGAGCGTACGGACCGACGAACGTCACGCAGATCCTCGAGCGCTCCGCGAACGCGGGTGCGGTGTTCGTCGCCAGCAAGCTCGGCGCGCACGATCTCTTCACGTATCTGCGAGCGTTCGGCTTCGGTGAGCGGTGCGGCGTGGACCTGGCCGCGGAAACGACCGGCAGCGTGCGACCGCTCGCGGAGTGGTACCCGGTCGACCTCGGCACGATCGCGTTCGGTCAGGGTCTCTCGGTCACGCCCCTCCAGCTCGCGAGCGCGTACGCGGCCATCGCGAACGGCGGGACCCTCTACCGGCCGTACGTCGTCGCGACCCGGCGCGATGCGGACGGGGAGCACCGCACCGCGCCGGTCGCCGTACGCCGGGTGATCTCGGACGCGACCGCGACGACGCTGCGCACGATGCTGACCGCCACGGTGGACGAAGGGATCGCGAACGGCGCGTCGCTCCCCCGCTACAGCGTCGCCGGAAAAACAGGCACGGCGCAGATCCCAAGCGCTGACGGGCGCTACGTCGACGACGCGTACATCTCGTCGTTCGCGGGGATGGTGCCGGCGAGCGACCCGCGGATGGTCGTGGTCGTCGTGCTCGAGCGCCCGCAATCGAAGCTGCTCGGCACCATCCCGGCGATGAACGTGTTCAAGGGGATCGCCACCGACGCCCTTCGTTATGCCCGCGTGCCGCCGGATCGGCCCTGAGCCTCGTTACCATTCGAGCGAGCTTGTTCACCCTCGACGACTTGCTCGACGCGACGGGTGGGCGCGTCATCCACGGTGCCATCCAACAAGGCCGCGCCTTCGTCGGCGGGGCGTTCGACTCGCGGGTCGCGGAGCCCGGCAGCGTCTTCTTCGCCCTTCGCGGCGAGCGCGACGGCCACGACTTCGTCGCCGACGCGTTCGGCCGCGGCGTCGCCGCCGCGGTCGTCGAGCGATCGGTCGAAGGACTTCCGGAGGCGGCCCTCGTGGTGCAAGTTCCTGAGCCCCTGCAGGCGTTGCGGCGGCTCGCCGAGGCACTGCGCGACGCGCACCCGATCCCGGCGGTGGGGATCACCGGGAACGTCGGCAAGACGACGACGAAGGAGGCGACCGCGGCGGCGCTCGGGGCGCGGTATCGCGTTCTGAGGAGCGCTGCCTCGTTCAACAACGAGATCGGCGTCCCACTTACGTTCCTCGCGATCGAGGCGTCGCACGAGGTCGCCGTCGTCGAGATCGGCTTCTACGTGCCGGGAGAGATCGCGGATCTTTGCAGCCTGGTGCGCCCGCGGATCGGCGTCATCACCGCCATCCCCGAGCGACCTGTCCACTTCTCACGGACTCCGAGCGTCGAGGGCATCGCCGCGGGGAAGGCCGAGCTGATCGCGTCGCTGCCTGCGGACGGCCTCGCCTTGCTGAACGCCGACGATCCACGCGTACGGAGCCTCGCGCCCAGGACCAAGGCGCGCGTCGTGCTCTACGGCGAGTCCTCCGATGCCGAGCTTCGCGCGACCGACGTCCGAGCGACCGGGCTCGACGGCCTGCGCTTCGTCGCGCGTCGCGGCGCGGAGACCGCCGACGTGCGCCTGCCGATCCCGGGCCGCCATCTCGTTACGGCCGCGCTCGCCGCGATCGGTGCCGCGACCGAGCTCGGCGTCCCTCTGGACGAGGCCGCGGTCGCGCTCGCGACGATGGACGCGCCGGCGCACCGGATGAGCGTGCGTCGGACCGAAGATCTCGTGGTCATCGACGACTCCTACAACGCGAGCCCCGCCGCCGTCGCCGCCGCGCTCGCGGTGCTCGGGTCCGCCGGGGGACGGCGGGTCGCGGTCCTCGGCGACATGCTCGAGCTTGGGACGCTCTCCGCCGACGCGCACGAGGAGGCGGGGCGCCAAGCCGCGACGAAGGCCGACGTGCTCGTCGGGATCGGAGACCTCGCGCGGACCATCGTGAGCGCGGCCCGGACATCGGGGATGCGCGAGACGTACACCGTCGCGGACGCCGCGGAAGCCCTGATGCTGCTGCGCCGCATCCTGCGGCGAGGCGACACGGTCCTCGTCAAGGGTTCGCACTCGCTCGCGCTCGATCGCCTTGCCGACGCGCTCGCGCGTCCGAGCGCGCGGATCGCCTGATGCCCACCTCGATCCTCGCCCTGGGCGTGATGCTCTCGGCCTTCCTGGTCGGCCTCGTGATCGGCGGCCCGTATATCCAGCTGCTGCGCCGGCTCCGGGTGGGGCAGAACATCCGCCGCGAAGGA
>VBDQ01000065.1 GCA_005889075.1 Chloroflexota bacterium | reverse complement strand
TCCGACCGTCGAGAACGTCGAACCCGTTGGGCTCCCGCTCGTGTCGCTCGTCGCCGGAGCGATCGCGCCGAGCCTGCAGTTCGTCGTGGTCGCGCTGCCCGTCGTGGTGCCAATGAGCGCCCGCTGAATTTGATATGAGAGAGCGTTGTTCGCGGTCGGCGCGGTGAAGGTCAGGCGCACGTCATCGGCGACCGTGCCCGCGTCGAAATTGCCGATCGCCGCGGTGAGGTTGGTGGGCGCCGAGCTTCCCGCGTTCCGGCAGATGTTGAACTCGCTGACCCCGCCGGGATCCGGGTTGTAGTTGATGGAGACGGTCGCGCCGGTGCCGTCGGCCGCGGCCGCGAGCTCCGCCTTGAACGTCGAGATGGAGACCATCGTGCCGCTCAGTCGGTAGATGTCGTTCGTGTCGTAGCGATACCGCAGGCTCGTCGCGCTCGACGGGCCCGCCGAGAAGAACTGATTGGTGGTGTCATGCAAGAAGACCGGCTCGCACTGCGACGCACCGCCGCTCGCGAACTGAGCGCCGAACACGCCCTGCGGACCGAAATAGAACTTTCGGCCCGACACCGCGAGGGCGCCGTCGTTGGTGACGTCGCTGGCCGGATAGGTCGTGCACGTCGTATCGCCCGCCGCAGTGAGATCGATGCCGCTGTTCTGGTTGCGGTCTTGCCAGCCGACGACGCGGACCATCTGATTGCGGACCGCCGAGTCGATCGTGACAGTGACCTGGCCGCTCGCGGGCACGGTCTGGTTAATGAGCACAGCACTCGGCGGCACCGAGACCCCGTTCACCGCGGTGAAGAACACGTTGCCTCCGCCGACATCGTCCGCCTTGCGATCCTGATTGCGATCGCAGAAGCCAAAGCCGCCGGCGACCTGCGCCACATCGGTCGCGGGAAGGATCGCGAAGCTCAACGTCCCGCCGAGTGAGGTCACGAACGCGTAGGTGTGTTGCCCGTTGCCAGGCACGGCCGCGGACGTGTCGTTGTCCTCGTCGACCGCGAACGCGGGGCTGACCCCAAGGGCGAACCCGGGGCCGTTGACCGAAACGTCGTGGTAATAACCCTCGGGATGGAGCCGCTCGCCGGTCGTGGCGAGCACAAGATCACCATTGAACCGATAGGTACCAGCCGTTTGGCTAACGGGGACTTTGATCGCATACGAGAACGGCGAGAAGTCGCCGGGTCCGACGACATCCTTAGTGGCCGTGGCATAGGCGATCGCGGAGAGCCATCCGCTCGCGAACGCGGCGTTGATCGAGGGGACATTGCAGAAGGTCTTCGAGGCGTCGCAAACCGAAAGGTTGACCTGCGTGCTCGAGCTCTTGACCCATGCCGTAGCCCCCGTGTTCGCGAAGAACACCGCGAACGTCCCGGTGTCGCCCGGGGCTAGCGAGAGAAACGCGCTTTCGAACTGATACGCCGAGTCGAAGCTGGCCGCGGCGCGGGCAGCCGTCTGGGTGAGCAACGGGATGCCGCAGGCAAGCGCGATGGACGCCACGACAGCAAAGCACCGGCGCATCGGTCGGTCCTCCCCGCGGTGACCGCGCTACGGCCGGCCCAAAGCCAGGCCTCCCCATCCGCCGTCACCGTATGCACGCCTAAACGACGGACGAACCTGGGTGATACGGCTTCGTCACCGCCGAGCAGTCCGCGCGACTACGCGCCCGGGCTTTTCTCGTCGATGTTGGCGTCGTAGCCGCGCTTGAACGACGCGCGGGCGCGGGCGATACGGCTGCGCACCGCGGTCATCGTGCAGCCCTGGATCTCGGCGATCTCGTTGTACGAGTAGCCCTCGACAGCGTGGAGCAGGAGGGCCATCGCGTTCTCCGCCGGCAGTGACCGTAGGACGGCCTGGATGTGCTCCCGCTCCGGGACCCGGCCGTGCTCGTCACGAACGTGCGGCTCCTCGGGTGTGTCCTTCACCGCGCCTAGCCGAAGCCAGCCGAACCGCCTGCGCCGGCGGATCTGGTCGATTGCCGCATTGGAGGCGATCCGGTAGAGCCAGGGCAGCACGCGATGTCCATTGGAGAGCGTGCCTAGCGCGCGGTAGGCCTTCGTGAAGGTCTCCTGGGTGACGTCGTCGGCGAGCTCGGGATCTCCCAGGAAGCGCAGGAGATACGTGTAGATGCGGCCCTTGTAGGCCGAATACATGGCCTCGAGCGCGTCCGACGGCGCCTCCCGAGCGAGCGCGACGAGCTGAGCGTCAGCGGGCGCAGCAGCCGCTTCCCGCGGACCCTGCCCTGGTCGAGGATCAGGCTCCCGGAGTGATGCGAAAAGCGACAAGGTGCTGCTTGCCGACGTCACCTGCGGAGCCTAACGGCCGCCCTGCCGACGGCGCAACGCTCGTCTGTCTACTTCGTTGGGATCAGCCGGACCTGGAAGTCGCCGGGTCCTGTTGTGTGGATGGATTGGTCTACGGTCTGAAAGCCGTCCTTCACGAAGTGAAAGTCGTATTGGACGTCCACCTGCGGGAAGTCGATGACCCACTTGCCCTGGTCGTCGGTCCGGATGCTGTTGAAACGGCAATCGCCGGGGCCGATGTGGACACAGACGCCGGAGAGCGCCTTGCCGTCCTGGTCGATCACTGAGCCGCTCCAGCGCCAGTGTCCTTCGGGCACCGTTGGGCCGGGGGTGTTGAGGTGGAACGGCGTCCCTTCAGCCGGCGGCGTCGCGGCCGTGGGCTCCACGACGCGGCTTGCCGTGGGGCTGGTCGCGGCCGGCCCCGAAGAGCAGGCCGCGACCAGCAGCGTTGCGAGACCTAGCGCGCTGAGCCGAATTCGCATCGTTGTTATTGCGCGAAGCCTTCGTAGATCATGGCGTTGTCGGCGCCGGTCGCCAGCTCCACGACGATCGAGGCGATGTTGCCCCCGGTCGCAGTGACGACGACGGCGTACTGCGTGTCGTCGGTAAGATTCGGAACGCTGCGCGGATCGATGCGCACGCCCGATCCCGCGGTCAGTGAGACGTTCTGCGAGGTCACCAGACCGCCGTCCGAGAAGCGGAACCAGTTGAGCGTGGCACCTGTCGCGGTCGAGGACTGCAGCAGGATCGGCGTGGTCCAGCCAGTCGCGCCGCCGAGCGTGCGGGTGACGTTCGGGAGGTAGTACTTGCCCGTTGCTTGGGTGAGCGCGGTGTAGCCCATGGCGCTCGCGCCGCCGATGACGCTCACTGCGGCCGCGATCCCGGTCCCGCCAGCGCTCGCCTCGACTGTGTACTCGCCGTCAGCGAGACAGCCGGTCGAGCTGGCCGAGCCGCAAAGTGGT
>VBDQ01000025.1 GCA_005889075.1 Chloroflexota bacterium | reverse complement strand
CTCGAGGTCCTCCACCAGGCTGGGCGCGGCGCGGCCGGTACGGACGGTGGAGAGCTCGTGCTTGAGAGCGTCGATGGCCTTCTTCATCCTCGCCTCGGTTTGGGTGAGGGTCTCTTCGAGCGCCACCGGCCTAGGACGTGTGGACGAGCGTCCCGACGTGCTCGCCCATGGCGGCGCGGACCATCGCGTCGGGGGCCGAGATGTCGAACACGATGATCGGGATGTCACGTTCCTCGGCGAGCGCGGCGGCGGT
>VBDQ01000024.1 GCA_005889075.1 Chloroflexota bacterium | reverse complement strand
ACCTTGGGATCGGCGTCGTATACGCCGTCGACCGCGTTCTTGCCCATCAGGATGACGTCGGCGTTGATCTCCGCGGCGCGGAGGGCCGCCGCCGTGTCGCTGGTGAAGAACGGATTGCCAGTGCCCGCGGCGAAGATCACGACGTCTCCCTTCTCGAGGTGATGGATGGCTCGCCGGCGGATGTAGGGTTCGGCGACCTCGGCGATCGTGATCGCGGATTGGACGCGCACCGGGACGCCGAGCGATTCGAGCTGCGACTGGAGCGCGAGGGCGTTGATGACCATCGCGAGCATGCCCATGTAATGCGCGGTCGCCTCCTCGATGCCATGCTCGGCGACCGCGGCGCCGCGCATGATGTTGCCGCCGCCGATCACTACCGCCACCTGCACGCCGAGCGCCTGGATCTTCTTGATCTCTTCGGCGACATAGCGCGTGTACTCGGGCGAGATGCCGTATTGGCGGCCGCCGAGAAGCGCTTCGCCGGAGAGCTTCAGGAGGACGCGGTGGTACTTGGGTTTCGTCTGGATCGCCATCGGCGGCATGTTAGTGGGCCGCTTCGCCGTTCGATTCGCCGAGCTGGAATCGCTTGAAGCGCCGCACCCGGACGTTCTCTCCAGTCGACGCCGCAAGCGTCGTGACCAGCTCGCCCACCGTCTTCGACGCGTCGCGGATGTAGGCCTGGCCGAGGAGCTCCTCGACGTTCTTCGGGTCCATAGCGGCGACCTGCATCGCGATCTCCCTCGCCAGATCCTTGAACTCCTGGTTGCGGGCGACGAAGTCGGTCTCGCTCGACAGCTCGACCAGTGCGCCGATGCGATTGCCTGAGTGGACGTACGACTCGATGACGCCCTCTTTGGCGTCGCGGTCCGACTTCTTCTGTACCTTTGCGAGGCCGCGCTCCTTGATGAGGGCTTTGGCGCGCTCGAAATCGCCGCCCGTCTCATCCAGCGCGCGCTTGCACTCCATCACCCCCGCGCCGGTCTCGCTTCGTAGCCGCTGAACATCTTCCTTTGGCACTACTCGCCCTCTTTCTTCTCGGCGGTCGTGTCCGTCTCCTCGACGGCGGGCTCTTCGTAGCCGCCGATCGGATACTCCTCGTCTTCCTCCGGCTCGTAGACACGCGGCGTGCGCTTCGCGCGCGGGACACCGAGACCTTCGTACTCGGCCGCGGTCGTCGCGGGTGCGTAGCCCATGTCCTCGGGGGACGCCTCCTTACGTTCCGCGTCGAACTGGGTCCGGCCTTCGATGATCGCGTCGGCCATCTTCTGGCAGATGAGCTTCACCGCGCGGATGGCGTCGTCGTTCGCGGGGATGATCACGTCGATCAGATCCGGGTCGCAGTTGGTGTCGACCATCGCGACGATCGGGATCTCGAGACGTCGCGCCTCCTCGACGGCGATGTGCTCGCGATGCGGATCGACGACGAAGAGCGCGCTCGGCGGCCGGTGCAACTCGCGCACCCCTGAGAAATAGCGGTCGAGGTGTGTGAGCTCGTCCTCGAGCCGCTGCGCGTCCTTCTTGGGCAGCGTCGCGAAGTCGCCGCGCTCCTTCCGCTCAGCGAGATCGTTGAGGCGCTGGATGCGCTTCTGGATGGTCACGAAGTTCGTGAGGAATCCGCCGAGCCAACGCTGGTTCACGTAGTGCATCCCGCAGCGCTTTGCCTCCTCGGAAATGGATTCCTGCGCCTGCTTTTTGGTCCCGACGAAAAGCATCTGTCCTCCATCTCCGGCGAGGTCGCGCATGAATGCGTATGCCTCTTCCACGCGCGTGAGGGTCTGCTGGAGATCGATGATGTGGATCCCGTTCCGCTCCATGAAGATGAAGCGGCGCATCTTGGGGTTCCACCGGCGAGCCTGGTGCCCGAAGTGGACGCCGGATTCGAGAAGCTGCTTCATAGTGACAACGGCCACGCGTCTCTCCCTTTTCTTATCCTCCGCCTCTCCTGCGCCGTGCTGGGCGCCGCGCGTGCGGCGAGGGTCCGCCGGCCCGGGGAGGCGTGCGAGGTACCGAGCAGTTCGCCCGGTTCACGCTCAATTGTAGGCACCTGAAGCCCTGTCCGACACTGGCACGCCCGGTGCGGGGTATGCCTTCCGATGGCGAAGTACGACGAGATGCCTGTACCCCGCGGGACCTCGCGCCGCTGGGAAGTGCTCCTCTCCGAGGAGGAGACCGAGCAACGGCGAGACCAGCCGCGCCGTCGGGCCATCGAGGTCCGGGCCGAGCACCGCGTGCTTCAGGGTTTCTCCGACGAAGACCTCGAGGCCGTTCCTCTGGTGGCCGAGGGCACGCGCCTCGCGCGACGCGCTTGGTATCTGGACCTTCACGATCCGGCGCGCGGCGAGTTCGTCGCCGAGGGTGACGAGGTCGTCGACCCGGGCCAGCACGTCGTCGCCCGCAAGGAAGTGGACGACGCGATCTGGGAGGAGCTGCGTCGCGCGTGCGACGCCGTGCTCGGTCGTCGGACGCCCGTGCGTCTCCGACCCGCCGTCTAGGGAGAAAAGAGATCGACCCGGCCAACGGCCGGGTCGATCGATGCTTCAGACCGTCGGCGAATCTAGGTGAGGTTGTTGCCGATGTTGCTGAAGATGTTCTGCAGCTGACCGCGCAGGAAGATCATGGCGACGATGACCGCGATGGCGATGACGGCAATGATGAGTGCGTATTCCACCAACCCCTGGCCTTCGTCGTCACGGAAGAATGTGAGCACCGACTAAGCACCTCCTTCCTTCCATGTTGGCCGGCGAATGCCGACCGCGAAAAAGTCTAGGAGAGGGTGGGGTCGGGACAAGTCCCCCGCGCGTACTACCCCGGTCCCTGATACCCGACGGCGACAACGTTATTTCCTAGCGGAATCGGAGCCGTTTGAAGGCGTCCGCGCCAAGTGTCGCAGCGACCGCGTCACGGATGCCTTCGAGATCATCCCCGGTCGCACCATTCCTGGACGCGCCGCGCGATCGCATCGCACGCGAGAGTCTCGGTCCGTGCGTCGGGAAGCGACGCGAGAAGCACCTCGCCGTAATCCTTGGTGACGACGCGGCGATCAAGGAGGACGACCGCACCGTAGTCGCTCTTGGTGCGAATGAGCCGCCCGAACCCTTGCCGCAGCCGCAGCGCCGCTTGCGGAAGCTGGAACTCCGCGAAAGGATCGTCGTAGCGCTCCGCGCGCCCCTGGATGAGGGGATCGTCCGGGACGCTGAATGGTAAGCGCGCGATGACGACGCACCGCAGGATGTCGCCCGGAAGATCGACGCCCTCCCAGAACGATTGCGTCCCGAGCAGCACCGCGCGCCCTTGCGCGAACCGTTCGAGAAGGGCGCGACGCGAGCCATCCACACCTTGCACCAGGACCGCGAGGCCTTCCTGCTCGAGGGCACCCAAGCGGGCGGCGACGTCGCGGAGGGTCCGATGCGCCGTGAAGAGCACGAGCGTCCGTCCGCCGAGCGCGCGCGCGACGCCGTCGATCGTCCGCGCCGCGTCTTCCGCGAACCGCTCCTCGCCGGGAAGCGCGATGTCGTCCGGGAGCACGAGAAGCGCCTGACGGCGGTGGTCGAACGGCGAGCCGACGGAGATGGTGTCGGCGATGTCCCTGATCCCGAACCGATCGACCGCGAACTCGAACGAGCCCGCGACCGCGAGCGTTGCCGAGGTCAAGACGACGGAACGGTGCGCGTCGACGAGCCGCCGCCGCAGTACCCCGCCGAGATGCGTCTGGGCGACATGGAGCACGAGCGCGCCATCGTTATCGCGATCGACCCACACGATGTCGTTGTCACGCGGTTTGTGCACCCCGCGGTCGATCGTGTTGCGCGCGGCGGCGATATCGGCCATCGCGGTCGCCAGCTCGGCCAGCTCGTCTTCATCGCCTCCCAGCCCCGCGAGGCTCTCGGCGCCGAAGCCGATGCCCGCGAGCGCATCGGCGAGCCGCTCGCCGGCGAGCTCGACGGGAAGCCAGCGGTCGTCGCTCGCGCGCAGTCCCGCGGTAACGCGAACTCGGTCCTCGGCGGGCCCGGCCGGCGTCGCAAGCAGCCGCGCGAGTGACACGAAAAGCTCGTCGGTCCGCTCGAGCGCGCGCTGGACCTCGGCGCGAATCCGCTCGGCGCCTTGGGCTCGGGCGGGATCGCGAAGAGCGGATGTGACCGCAAGCGAGTGCGAGGCCCGCGCGAGATCGCGGCGCAGCCGTGGTTCGGAGAGCTCGAGCCCGAACGCATCGGTCGCGACATCCTCGAGCCGGTGGGCTTCGTCGACGACGAGGTTCTCCGCCTGCGGAAGCAGCGCGCCACGCATCCTCGCGTCCTGGAGCAGCAACGCGTGGTTGACCACCACGATCGCCGCCTCCGCTGCCGCTTCGCGCGCGCGCTGAAGGTAGCAGCCGCCGGGGGTCCGCTTGCACCGACGCTGATCGCACGACTCGTCGTTGGCCGAGATACGCGACCAGAGCTCGCTCTCCCCGCTCATGAGATTGAGCTCGGCGCGGTCACCGGTCTCGGTCGCCGACCGCCATACCAAGGTCTTGGACAGCAGCCGCGCTTCCTCGCGCGTGGCGACCGCGCCGCGGAAGATCTGCCAGCGACGCGGGCAGAGATAGTTGGCCCGACCTTTGAGCACCGCGACTTTGACCTCCGTGCCGAGCGCCGCCTGCACCGCGGGAATGTCCTTGCGGACAAGCTGGTCTTGGAGCGGAAGGGTGTGCGTCGACACGATCCCGCGCTCCCCGACCGCAGCCGCGCCGAGCAGCGGGACGATGTACGCGATCGACTTCCCCACTCCCGTCCCCGCTTCGGCGACGAGGGCGCCGCCGTCGGCCAGGGTGCGTTCGATCGCCGCCGCGAGCTCGCGCTGCTCGGGTCGATCCTCGTAGCCGTGCATCGACGTCGCGAGCGGACCGTCGGGTGCGAACGCGCTCTCGACCGTGAATGCGGGCGAGGCTGCGTCGCCAACGGAATCCGTGGAGGCCGACGCGGCTTCGCGACCACCGGCCGACGAGGCTTCTCGGGGTATCTCTCGTGCTCGCGGGTCCCTGGGGACCCCCCGCCCCTCTCCCGCTGCGCCGAGAGACACCCCTCGCGCCTCGTCGCCTGGAGGCACCTCGCGGGCGTCGTCGGTCCTTGTTACCTCTCGAGCCTCGTCGGCGTGCGAAATCCCGTCCTGGTTCCATGCATTTCGTGTCGCGTTCGCGGCTGCATCTTGGAAGAAGTTCGCGGGAGCGATACCGAGCAGCGCGCTCACGGCGGCGATCTCGCTCAATACGAGCGGCGGCAGCCCGCGAGCGATCCGCGCCAGATGGCCCAGCACGAGCGCGGACGTGATCGCGTCGTCGAGTGCGCGGTGTGCGCTCACAGGTGTGATCGCGGCATCGGCGGCGAGGCGCTGCAAGGCGTAGCTCGGGGCCGACGGCAGGACGATCGACGCGAGCTCCGCGGTGTCGATGCGCTCGGCGCCGATTGGCATCCCCGATCGCTCGAGGAAGGCGACGTCGAACCCGACGTTGTGTCCTAGAAGCCACGGAATACCGTCGCGGAACGCGAAACGGGTGAACTCCGCGACCGCCGACTCGGGAGGCAGAGCTCCTACGAGGTCCGCGTTGACGATCCCGGTCAACCGCGTGATCGTCCGACTCAGCTCACGCCCGGGATCGACGAACGTGACGAAGCGCTCGCCCAACGTGACTGCGCCGTCGTCGCCGAGGCGCACGCGCACGGCGCCGATCTCGATGATCCGCTCGCTCTCGTTGTCGTAACCGGTGGTCTCGAGATCCACCGCGACGAGGTCGCGTTCCAGAGGTCGCCGATCTAGCCGCCGAGCGGGCGGTCTGTCGTCGCGTCGCCAGGACGCGCCATCACAAGGGTACCGGCTGGCACCGACCGTGCGGGCGAGCGGTGGTCAGTGCGTGATCGCAACCCACGGCCGGCGCTTTTCTGGACGGCCGTCGTCGTGCTCATGGCTCTGCTCGCCGGGCTCGCCCTCGCCTCGGCGACCCTTCCGGCCGAAGCACCGGCCACGCCCTCGCCTGCGACGCGTCCCTCGCGTACGCCGGTCGTCGCTCCGTCGGGTCCCGTGCTCTCGGACACGCGGGGCTTCATCGCGCTCGCGGGAAAGGACGCGCCCGCGTCGCTGCGGCGCGAGACCGACGCCGCCCCGATCACGTCCCTTCACGGCCAGGGGTTCATCGGCGCCGTTTCGGGGACGGGCCGGCGGGTCGCCTATTGGGTCGCGAATGCGTCCGATACGCGCGAGTTGCGCGTATTCGATGCGACCGCGCCGGATCAGGACGCAGCGATGCTCTCGCTGTTGCAGGGCGAGCGGGGCGCCTCGGCGGTGTGGTCGGTCGATCGAACGGGGCTGCTGCTGGTCGTCGAGGCGAACGGAACGGCCGATCAAGGCAGTCCGTTCTCGGCGCTCCGGGTCCTCGATACGCCGACGCGCGGTGTGCACGAGATCGCCCGCCTCGTCGACGGCAGCCAGTTTTGGCCGGTGGGGTGGGATCGCGATTCGCGACTGACCGGCTCGTGCGTCGTCGGCGCGGATGGGGCCGCGATCGCGTACGCCGTCATCGGCGAGGACGCGATCAGCGCGCGCACGCCCATGGACGAGGGGATCCCCGCCGCGACCGTCCGCTCGAGCGGTACCGCGGTACTGGGAGTCATGAACGGCGTCGTCATCCGCGTGTGGAGCATCGCCTCATACGCGGACCACCGCGAGCTCGGCGCCAATCCTGGCGACCGCATCGCTTTCGCTCGATGGCGCCCGGGCGCGACGGACATCGTGGTCTCGATCGCCGACCGTCTCGAGCTCTGGCCCGCCGCGGGCGGGGACCATCGCGTCGTTGCTCGCGGATTGCCGAACGCGAGCGACCTGCTGGTCAGCGAAGATGGGGCGATCGCGATCGTGAGCTCGGACCAGGGACGCACCGCGGCCGCGATCGATCTCGCGTCTGGTCGCACCGCTCCGGTCCCCATGACGGGCGAGCAGCTGCTCGCGGCGGTGTCCTTCCGCTAGGGGTATATCCCTCGCGTCTGCGTTGCCTCGGCGACGCGGGCGACGGCCACCATGTACGCGGCGGTGCGCATGTCGACCTTGTGCTTCTTGGACATCTCCAGCACGTCGTTGAACGACTTCACCATGACTTCTTTGAGGCGGGCGTTGATCGTCGCTTCGCGCCAGAAAAGGTTTTGTAGATCCTGCACCCACTCGAAGTAGGAGACGGTGACGCCGCCGGCGTTGCAGAGGATGTCCGGGATCAGGAATACACCCTTGTCGTGCAGGATGCGGTCGGCCTCTGGGCTGGTCGGCCCGTTCGCGGCCTCGGCGACGACCTTGGCCTTGATCCGCGGAGCGTTGTGCTCGCCGATCTGGTTCTCGATCGCAGCGGGAATGAGGATGTCGCAATCGAGCTCGAGAAGCTGCGCGTTCGAGATCCTCTCGCTCCCCGGGAACCCCGTGACCGCTCCGGTCTCGCGCTTATAGGCATCGACGCGATTGGGATCGATGCCCTTCGTGCTCGTGATGCCGCCGCTCGTATCTGAGACACCGACGATCGTGGCGCCGAGCTCGGCCATCAGCTTGGCCGAGAAGCTGCCGGCGTTCCCGTAACCCTGGACGACCACGCGTGCGCCCTCCAGATCCATGCCCAGGTGCTTCGAGGCCTCGATGATCGTGTAAACCGCCCCTCGGGCTGTCGCCTCGTTGCGACCTTCGCTGCCGCCGATCGAGAGCGGCTTCCCTGTGACGACCGCGAGTGCCGTGTACCCGTGGTGCATCGAGTACGTGTCCATGATCCAGGCCATGGTCTGCGCATTCGTGTTGACGTCGGGCGCGGGGATGTCGCGCTCCGGTCCGATGAGCAGCGCGATCTCCGTCGTGTAGCGGCGCGTGAGAGTCTCGAGCTGCTGCGCGCTCATCGTCTTCGGGTCGCAGACGACGCCGCCCTTCGCACCACCGTACGGGATGCCGACGACCGCGCACTTCCAGGTCATCCACATCGCGAGCGCCTTGACCTCGTTGAGCGTGACCGACGGGTGGTACCGGATCCCGCCCTTCCCTGGACCGCGGGTGGTGTTGTGCTGCACCCGGTAGCCGGTGAAGACCTGGACGACGCCATCGGCCATACGCACCGGGAAATGCACGGTGAGCTCGCGCTGGGTGGTGCTCAGGATCCGGCGCATGTTCGGATCGAGATGAAGCTTGTCGGCAGCGATGCCGAACTGTTCGAGCGCCACCTCCCATGGATCCCGCTGGGTGTGATCGATGACCGCTGCCGATGTCTTCACGCAAGCCTCCGCATCATCGGGGTGGTGGCGCCTTCAGCTTCTCAACCAGGAGCCAATCATCGTTCGTCTTGCCGGGGGCGTAGGAGCTGTTCCAATTCTTGAGCACCGCGCGCCGGAATCCCTGCGTCACGAGCGTGTCGTGCCACGTCCGTAGCGCGCGGGTCACGAACGGCGTGAGCCGGACGTTCTGGCTCGACGTCAAGACTCCCTCGAGGTGGCGTTTGCGCTCGAGGAGCGGGACCTCGAGGAGCCCCTCTGCGTCGACCTCGAGCAGGTCGAACGCCGCGAAGATCTGACGGCTGCCGAACTGTCGGGTATAGGCGTTGCCGGAGTCATCGACCTCGAGATCGCTCTCGTCTTTCCAGTCGTCGACGAGGACGCCGTCGAGGGTCGCGGTCTCGCACCGTGCCACCGCGACGATGGCCTCGTAGAGCTCACGCGGACCGTCCACGGGGCCCTCATAGCCGAGGAAATGCGGCTCGCCGTGGCCGATCCGGACGAGCACCCGGGTACCCGCCCAGGCCGGCTCCAGGATGTGGCCGGGTAGCTCCGCGCGCTCGCGGACGAACCTAGGCCGTTGCGGCAGGATCTGCGCGCCAAGGAGCGTCGTCACCCCGTCAGAACCCCAGTATCCGTCACGCTTGACATGGTGAACATCCGTTCTATCATGCGAACACCCGTTCGAACTCTCTCCCAATCGAGGTGTTTCGTGGCTGTCGCATCGCTCGTTCTCTGGTCCCTTCGCCCAGGGGAGACCCCCTCCCCATCACCACGCCACACGCTGGCGGCATCCGCCCCCTGGCGGGTGCCGCCACGCGTGTACTCACCCTTCCGGGCTCGAGCGAAGGTCCGGCCGATGGCCGTGCCCGCCTCGAGGCAGGAGGTGGACGCCACGCGATCTGGCCGAGCGTGGCGACACCTTCTCCGCGAGCGCCGTCTTTAGGTGCCCGCCTTCTTCTGACCGCCGTCGCCATCGCCGCGCGCCGTCACGAGCGCGGCGATCGGCCCGGCGAGGTTAGTGAATTCGGTCGGGATGATGAACTTCGTCGCTGGCGAGGCGCCAAGCTGATTGAGCGTGTTGAAGTACTGAAGCGTCATCGTGCGCGCGTCGGCGTTCATCGCCTGCTGATTGATCGTCGACAGCGCGAGAGCGAATCCTTCCGCGCGCAGGATCGCCGCCTGCCGCGCCCCCTCGGCTTCGAGAATGGCTGCCTGCTTGGCGCCATCGGCCACGAGGATGGCCGACGCCTTCTTGCCCTCGGCCTCGGTGACAGCGGCGCGCCGGGTCCGCTCGGCGGTGAGCTGCCGGTTCATTGCGTCCTGGACGTCGCGAGGCGGTGTGAGCTCTTTGATCTCGACATTCGTGACTTTGACCCCCCAACGGTGGGTGATCTCGTCGAGCTTGACGCGCAGTGATTCGTTGATCTGCTCGCGCTTGGCGAGGACATCGTCGAGCGGGATGTTGCCGATGACCGCACGCAGGGTCGTCTGCGCGATGCCCTGGATGGCCTGGCGGAAGTTCTGGATGTTCAGGAACGAGTCCTTGGCCTGCTCTTCGATGACCCGCTGGTAGATAAGAAAGTCGATCGAGATCGGGGCGTTGTCCTGGGTGATGCACGTCTGCTGCGGGATCTCGACGACGAACTCTCGGAGGTCGATCGTCTGGGCGACTGTCTGGATCGGTGGTGGAGCGATGATCACGAGACCCGGACCGTACATGCCCTGGAACCGTCCGAAAGAGAACACCACAAGCCGCTGGAACTGCGGGACGATGTGAATGATCGCCCGCAGGATGATGATCGCGATAACCACGAGGATGAGCGCGACGACACCGGTTAGTTGCATCAGGATCCTCCCCTAGCCTCGGCGCCTGCCGGCGCCGGTTCGACGATAAGCCGCATGCCCTCGACACGCTTGACGCGCACCTTGCTTCCCCGCGGTATCGCGGCTCCTTCGGAGACGGCAGTCCAGTCCTCGGTTCCGACGTAGGCAACACCCTGCGGGGCGATGTCGCTCTTCGCGACCCCCACTAGGCCGAGGAGAGGTACCGGAACGAGGCCGGGCTGGCGAAGCAGGCGCGCGGCCATCCGCACGAGGAACACGAAGAAGCCCGCGGTGACGGCAACGACGACCGCGATGATCGCGGGATCGACGGTCGCCCGCACGCCCGGGAAGGTTGGCCTAAACGGCGGGAACAGGATCACGAGCCCGAGCAGCAGCGAGACGATGCCTCCGACGGTCAGGAGGCCGTGCGCCGGTAGCTTGATCTCGAGAGCGAAGAGGACGATCGCGAACACCATGAACGCGATCCCCGCGCCGTTCGCGTCGAGCGTGCCGAAGGCGAAGAGCGCCAGGAAGATCGCGATCACACCGACGATCCCCGGAAAGATCAAACCAGGGTTCGAGAGCTCGAAGATCAGCCCGTACGTGCCGAGCGTGAACAGCAGCACCGCGATCTGGGGGTCGACGACGAAGTGCAGCAGGCTCTCGATCGGATTGAGAGCGTCGTCCTCGATCGGCGCGGCCTTGGTGGCGAGGACGACATCGCCCGCCGCGGTCTTCGCCGTACGGCCATCCATCTTCGCCGCGAGGTCCGGGACGTCGTTGGCCTGAAGGTCGACGACGTTCTGGGCAAGCGCTTCGTCCACCCGCGCGCTTACGCTTTTGCGCACCGCGTCCTCGGCCCACTGCTCGTTGCGGCCGCGCGCCTTCGCGATGTTCACGATGTGCGCCACGGCGTCGTTCTCGATCTTCGTGCGAAGGTCACCCTGGATGTCATTCCCGTTCGAATCGACCGGGTGCGCCGCGCCGATGTTGGTAGCGGGTGCCATTGCGGCGACGTTCCCCGCGAGCGTGATGAAGGTGCCGGCTGACGCCGCCCGAGCGCCCTGTGGAGCGACGAAAGTCACGATCGGGACCCGCGCGGCAAGGAATCGCGCGGTGATCTTGTACGTGGAGTCGATGTCGCCGCCCGGTGTGTCGATGATGAAGATCACGGCCGCAGCGGCGTTCTCTTCGCCGTCGCCGACTACGCGGTCGACGTACCGCGCCGTGATCGGATTGATCTCTCCCGAGATGTGACCGACGACGATCGGCCCCGAACCGGCGCCGAACGCCGAGGCGCCCAGTCCGACCGCACCCACCGCGGCGAGCAGCGCGGCCGTTCCGCGCGCCAACGATCTGATTCCGTTCACCATCCCATTGTCGACCCTTCGCAAAGGATCACTCGACGCGCAGCCTCACCGGCACGCGTCCGCGATCGATATACCAGTCCTCGACCCAGTCCGCCCCGTACTTCGTTCGCATGAGCTCGACCACGCGCCCGAGGTCCGCCACCGGATCGCTCGAGGCTTCGTACCGGACGGCGAGCGTGAGGCCGCCCACGCGTACCTCGGCGGTGGGCGCTGCGACGAGGTTGCGGAGCCAATCAGGGTCCCGCTCGCGGCCAGTGCGCCGGCGCACGCCACTCGCGTCGGGCGGCGGTGGCCGTTCGTCCGTGCGTAGCCAGATCAGGCCGTCGTCGTACGCGAACAGGAGCCGCACCGAATGTTCGCGGCCGCTCGCGCGGCCGCTCGTCACGAGCTCGAGCTCCGAAGCATCGCGGAGCGCCCGTTCGACGGTCCGGTCCACCGCCCGATTAGCCTAGCCGCGCCGATGGACTGGCTCGGCGCATCGGACTACTGGCTGACCCGCCTCGTCTTTCAGCGTGCGCTCGCCGCGATCTATCTCGTCGCGTTCCTGGTCGCGGTCAACCAGTTCCGTCCCCTCCTCGGCGAGCACGGGCTGCTCCCCGTTCCCGATTTCATTCGTGCGGTCCCGTTCCGTCGCTCGCCGAGCCTCTTCTACGTCCGTTACTCCGATCGAATCCTTCTCGCGGTCGCGTGGACCGGGTTCGCCCTTGCCGCGGGCGCGATCGTCGGCGCGCCCGACCTTCTTCCGCTCCCGCTCACGATGGCGTGGTGGGCGGCGCTCTGGGCGCTCTATCTCTCGATCGTGAACGTCGGCCAGACCTTCTACGCGTTCGGCTGGGAATCGCTCCTGTGCGAGACCGGGTTCCTCGCGATCTTCCTCGGCCCCGCGAGCGTGACACCGTTCTTCCCGCTCATCGTGCTGCTCAGATGGCTCCTCTTTCGGGTCGAGTTCGGCGCGGGGCTGATCAAGATGCGCGGCGATCGCTGCTGGCGCGACCTCACCTGCCTCTACTACCACCACGAGACGCAGCCCATGCCAAATCCGCTGAGCTGGTATTTCCATCACCTGCCCAAGCGGCTTCACCGCGCGGAGGTGCTCGGCAACCACTTCGCACAGCTCGTCGTACCGTGGTTCCTGTTCTTTCCGCAGCCGATCGCGACACTCGCCGGGATCGTCATCACCGTCACGCAGGCGTGGCTGCTCCTCTCCGGCAACTTCTCGTGGCTCAACGTGATCACGATCGCGCTCGCTATCTCCGCTTTCGACGACGCGGCGCTTCGCCGTCTGATCCCGTCCGCACCCGGCGCCCTCGAGCTTCCGGTGCCCTACCTCGCGCTTGCGCTGATCGTCACGGCGCTCATCCTGCTGCTCAGCTACCGCCCGGCGCGGAACCTGGTGTCACGCCACCAGCTGATGAACTACAGCTTCGATCCGCTCCACATCGTCGGGACGTACGGCGCCTTCGGTTCGATCACCAAAGAGCGGTACGAGATCGTCATCGAGGGCACGGACGCGCTGCCGCTCACCGCGCAAACGACGTGGCGGGAGTACGAGTTCAAAGGAAAGCCCGGCGACGTCCGCCGCCGCCCGCCCCAGTTCGCGCCGTATCACCTGCGGCTCGACTGGCTGATGTGGTTCGCGGCCATGAGCTCGCCGATGTACCACGAGTGGTTCATGCCGCTGCTCGGAAAGCTGCTCGAAGCGGACCGCGCTGTCCTTCGCCTGCTGCGCGCGGACCCCTTCGCAGGAAAGCGGCCGCGATTCGTCCGCGCGCGGCTCTACCTCTATCGCTTCACAACTTCCGCGGAGCGGCGCGAGACCGGGGCGTGGTGGCACCGCGACCTCGTCGACGAGTACGTGCCGCCCGTCGCGCTGCGACGCGCGTAGCTTCCGAGCGATACGGCGCTTTCACTTCGATCGCTCCGACGTAGATCGGGAGCTTCTGCTGGCCGAGCATCTGGCGGATCGCCTGGATCTCGCCGATGTGATACCAGTAGTGATACGTCATGCGACGGATCGCCGAGCCCTGGCTCTGCCCCGTTCTTTTTCCATCGAGCGGCAGGTCGACGAGAAGCGCCTGCGTCGTAAGCCTGTCCAGAAAATCTTCCGTCGTCGCGGTCACCTTCCGCCACGCTGCGAGCATGTCGCGGAGCGAGGGCGTGCTCATCGGACCGCCGGAGACGAACTCAGCCTGGATGTCGGGACGCAACATGATGCCCTGAGGCCGATGCAGCAGGTAGCGCTGCTCCTGCCAGGTCAGATGGCCGACGATCCAGCTGATCGAGTTCATCTGCCCGAAGTGCCGGGCGCCGTCGGCCTCGCTCACGCCACGCAATCCGCGCAGCCACTCCCCGCGGGTGAAGCGCAGCTGCTCGACCACCGGATGCGCCAAGACGCGTCTCCTATCCAGCCAGTGCGAATAGGTACGCGACGTGCGAGGCCACCGCGCCGTCCCAGTCAGCGACACGCGGGTTCTCCGACTCGATGACGAAGTACTCGTCCGGCGCGTGCGCGCCGTTGCCGTGGCCCATACCGAAGTGCCCTGCGGGCAGTCGGAGCGGATCGCCGGTGAACACGTATCCGGGGTAGCTCCCGGCGATACGCGGCATCACCGCGGGCTCGATACCCGCACGGCGGAGCATCGAGATCTGCGCCTGGATGAGCTCGGCCTCGAACGGTGTGTCGGTCGGGTCGTAGCCGCCGCTCGGGACGACCTCGATGTCACCGAAACCGCGCTTCGCGAGGTGCGCCTTCAGCTGCGCGAGCGCGGTGTCGAACTTCATGTCGGGGACGAGACGCAGGTCGAGCTTGGCGACGGCGCGGTGCGGCTGGATCGTTTTCCCGCCCGGGCCGGTGTAGCCCGCGACGAGCCCCTCGATATTCACGGTCGGCGTGAAGAGGAAGCGCTCGAGCGACTCGCGCCAGCCGAGATCGTGCGCCCAGCGCTTCACCTTCATGAGCTTCTTCGCGGTGTCCTCTGAAAGACGCGTCGCCGCCTCGTCGAGCAGCTTCTTCTGCTGCGCAGTCGCGGGCCGCGCTTCGCGACCAAACCCTTCGATCGCGGGATCGCCATTCTCGTCGACGAGGGTCGCGAGTGCCTGCACGAGGTGAAAGGCCGGGCTGTCGAGCCGCGCGCGGTTCGACGAGTGCACGTCGATGCCCGGGCCGCGGCCCCACTTCTCGCCACTCGCGATCAGCTCGCACTCGATGACGCCCTTCGCGCCGAGGTAGATGCTCACATTGCCGTCGGGGTCCTGCCACGCCGCGGGCATTACGACGCCGACCGTCTTCTTGAGCGCCGCCATGACCTCGGGGTTCGTCACGACCTGCTTGAAGTGCGGGGAGCCGATCTCCTCCTCGCCCTCGGCGACGAGGACGATGTTCACGGGCACCTTCTTGCCCGCGCCCTTGATCGCGTGCAGCGCCGCGAGGAACGCGGCCTCGGGACCCTTCTGGTTGACCGCGCCTCGGCCCATCAGCACCTTCCCGAAGCCTGGCTTGTCGACGATCGCCGCCTCGAACGGCGGTGAGGACCACTCGGCCGGCTCGGCCTGCTTCACGTCGTACATGAAGTAGAGGCCGAAGGTCTTCGGCGCGCCGGCATCGAGCGTCGCGAAGACGCCGGGATGGCCGTCCGTGTCGATGCGCTTCGCCGTCTGGAACCCGGCATCGCGCGCCATCCGGATCATGAGGTCGCAGCCCTCGTCCATGCCGCGGTCCTCCGCCGCGATGGACGGGTTCCTCACCCAGTTCTGGAAGCGCGCGATGCTCTCGTCGTGCCGTTTCTCGATCTCGGACTGGATCGGTGAGAGCTCCCCGGTCAGGAGCGAAGGAGCTGCACGCGTCGTGGCCACGTTCGCATCATATGTTCGCCATGGTCGGGCTGCGCCGGACCTAGCGGAACTTCACGCGGCCCTCGCGGTCCGGCGGGTTGTCGGCATCGCCGTCGTCGACCAGGATCACGAACTTCCCCGCCCAGTGCGGCATCGGATACACGCCGTCGTTGCGATCGACGGCGAGGAACGAACCGTCAGGCATCTTGATCGGGCTCGCGTACGGGAAGCCGAGCCACCACTCGTCACGGTTCCACTCGTCGAGCGCGATGAGGTGACCCGTCTGGTAGTCCGCGGCGCGCGGCTTGTCGGGACGATGGCTCGCGGTGCGGGGGTCGAGGTCGCCCCGCTGCGGGTCCTCGACGATCACGCCGGTGATGTTGTTAGCGGGATCGTCGTAGTACGTGCCGTACGCGCCCTGGAATCCCATCAACACCGGGCCGTGCTGCCCCGCGAGGCTGATCACCATCACCGGCTTGCCGCTGCGGAGCAGCCAGTAGACGGCGGCGCCGGTCGCGTCATCGCGCGTGTCGTAGCGGTAGTAGTGGTAGTGGTTGCGCGCGTCCATGCGCTGGAGGATGGTCGCGATCGCGACCGGGTCGAGGCCCGGGTCGCGGCTCTTGTTGAATTGCTTGCCGGTATCGAGGATCTGCTGCGCGGTCATCGGATCTTTGCCGGTCGTGTAGTTCTGGATGATCCGGCAGCTCGCCGCCGCGCACGCGAGCGGATCCGCCACGGGATCCTCGAACTCAGTGAACCATTTCACGTCGGCGAGCTTGTCCCCCATCGTCTTGAATTTGTGCTCGATCGGGAAGCTCCCCGCGACGGTCGTCACGACGAGACGCGCGACGTAGTCGGTCGCGCCCTTGAGCAGCCCGGCGCAGCTTACGGTGCCCTTGAGCGACGTGGTGTCCAGCGTTGCCTCGCAGCCGAATCCCGGGTCAGGGGTCACCGTGACCTTGGCGGAGCTCACGCGCACGTTGGACTGCCAGGTGATGTTGAAGTAGCGCGCCGCTTGCGCGCAGCAGGGATCGTGGTTGAACGTGACGTCCGGCATGCCGGGTGCGGCGCTCGGCGTTGGGCTGGCCTGCGATCCGTTGTCGCGGCCACCCCGGAACAGGAATCCTCCAGCCGTCACGGCGAAGACGAGCGCCGTAGCGACGACGACCATCTGCGCGACGCGCTCGGCTCGCGTGTACCGCATCTGCGCGGATAATCCTCGCATCCCCTTGGACGATCTCCGACCCATCACGCCCATCCGCCACCCGCTCGTCGAGCGTCGGGTGAAAGTTCCGGCATCCAAGAGCGTCGCGAACCGGGAGATCGTCCTTTCCGCACTTGCGCAGGGCAGATCCCGGCTCGAGCTCGGCGCGCTGGATCCGGGCGACGATGTCTGGGCGATGGCGGCAGCGGTCGAGTCGCTCGGTTACCGGGTCGAGCGCGATGGCGGCGAGCTCGTCGTGCAGGGGGCAAGCGGCCGTCGGCGCGAGGGCGGCGCGATCGACGCGCACGAGGCCGGTACGGTGGCGCGCTTCGCGGCAGCGCTCGCCGCCCTCGGGAGCGGCTTTGTGACGATCACCGGCTCCCCGCGCATGCGCGAGCGGCCGATGGCGCCGCTCGCGCAAGCCCTGCGCGACCTCGGCGCGAGCGTCAAAGGCGACAGTTTGCCGATGACGATCGTCGGCCCCATCAGTGGCGGAGGGGTCACGATCGGAGGAAATGAGTCGAGCCAGTTCGCGTCGGCCCTGCTGCTTGTCGCGCCGCGGCTCGCCGGCGGCCTCCACCTTCGGATCACCGGCACGCTCGTCTCGGAGCCATTCGTCGCCATGACCGTCGCGGCGCTTCGCGCTCGGGGCGCGCGGATCGAACGGAGTGGCAACGAGATCACCGTGCGTGAAGGCAAGCTGCGCGCGCGAAACGTCCGCATCCCAGGCGACGTGACAGCGGCGACGTATCCCGCTGCAGCCGCAGCGGTCCTCGGCGGATCGGTCACCATCGAAAACGTCGACGGCCGCGTCCGCGAAGGGGCGCAGGGCGACGCGCGCTTCTTCGCGCTTCTCGAGGCCATGGACTGCACCGTTTCACGACGGTCGGGAGCGGTGACGGTCCGCCGGACCGGAGATCTGCACGGGATCCGCGAGAACGTGCGCGACTGCTCCGACGTCTTTCCAACCCTGGCGGTCATCGCGACGCAGGCAGCAGATCCGACGGAGCTCACCGGCATCGCTCACACTCGCAAGCAGGAGAGCGATCGGGTGAGGGCGGTGGCCGACGGCATCAACGCCCTTGGCGGCAGCGCTCAGGCCTTCGGGGATGCCATCCGTATCGATCCGCGGCCATTGCACGAGGGGGTCGTCGATTCGTGCGGCGATCACCGCGTCGCGATGGCCTTTTCGATCCTCGGGCTGCAGATCCCCGGCGTCGCGGTCAAGGGCGCCGGTGCGGTAAAGAAGACCTTTCCCCAGTTCTATGAGATGGTCGGCGAGCTCGCGCGCTGATCAGGGCAGCTGGTCCGCGTCGAGCTCGGCACGCACCGACTGGGCAGCGAGGAGGAAGCTTCGTACGTATTCGCGGTCGCCCTGCTCGAGACGTTCACGGAGCTGCTCCAGTCCATCCACGACAGAACCGATCGCGGCGGACGCGGCGTGGACATCGCCGAAGAGAAGCTCGAGGGCGAGGTCGGTCGAGGTCTCGGCGAGCCGCGTCGAATCGCGAAACCCCGGACCCGCCGCGTCGAGCAAGGGAGCCGCCTCCGCGGCCCCGACGGCCAGGGCCGTCGCTGTCGCAAGAGGAGCGGTGATGAGACGGGCCATCGCGCGATCGTGCACTTCGGCCGAGCACACCGTTGCCAGCGCCCCGCAGTCCCGCACGATCTCGCCCGCAACAGCCATGGCGTCGGCGTCGCTCCGCGCTGTCGGGACCAGCAGGAAGGGCCGGTCGCGGAAGAGGTCGGCTGTCGCCGCCGCGAAGCCCGACGCGGTCCCCCCGGCCATTGGATGGCCGCCGACGAGCCGGGACCGCTCCGGCGCGCGGGCGGCGTATGCGGCGAGGTGACGCTTCAGCGACCCCGTGTCGAGGACGACGCCGACGTCGGTCCGCGACGCGAGCCGCTCTGCGATCGGCACGATCTCGCTCATCGGCGTGGCAACGATCGTCATTGCGCCGGAGATCTCCTCGAGCCGTGCGACGACGTTCACGCCGGCGTTCGCCGCCGCGCCGCGCGCGGCCGCGGAGCGATCGAAGCCGACGACGTCATGACGCGCGCGCAAGGCCAGCGCGAACGAGCCACCGATGAGACCGAGGCCGACGATTCCGATCTTCAAGAGGCGGCTACGCGTTCCGTCCTGCCGATCGCCCTCGCGACGTGCGGGACGGCGGCCATCAGCGCGCGGAAGTTGTCGATCGTGAGCGATTGGAACCCGTCCGAGAGCGCGTGGTCGGGCGTCGGATGGACCTCGATGAGAAGCCCGTCGGCCCCGGCTGCGACCGCCGCCAGCGCGACCGGGGTGACGAGGTACCACTTGCCGGTGCCGTGCGAGGGGTCGGCGATGACCGGAAGGTGCGTGAGCCGCTTCAGCATCGGGATCGCGTTCACGTCGAAGGTGTTGCGGGTGTATCGCTCGAACGTGCGGATCCCGCGCTCGCAGAGGATCACGTTCCGGTTCCCGCGCGCGAGGACGTACTCGGCTGAGAGGAGAAGCTCCTCGACCGTCGCGGACATTCCGCGTTTCAGCAGGACCGGCTTGGGCTGGTCGCCGATCGCATCGAGGAGCGAGTAATTCTGCATGTTGCGCGCTCCGACCTGAAGACAGTCGGCCACGCGCGCCACCGCGTCGACGTCGCTCGGCGCGAGCACCTCGGTGACTATCGGTAGACCGGTCGCGTCGCGGGCCTCGGCCAGGACTTCGAGCCCTTCCTCGCCCATGCCGCGGAAGCTATACGGCGAGGTGCGAGGCTTGTACGCACCGCCCCGAAGCGCCGAACCGCCGGCCGAGCGAACGCCGCGCGCGGCTTCGAGGGTGACCTCGCGCGATTCGACCGCGCACGGACCGGCGATGACCGCGAGAGGATGACCGGCCCCGACGGACACGCTTCCGATGCGGACCGTCGTGTCGCTGGGAATGACCTCGCGCGAGGCGAGCTTGAACGGGCGGCTGACCGGGACGACCTCGGCGACCCCCGGCAGAGACTCGACCGCCTCGGCGGCGTCGCGCGAGGTAGTCCCGAAGGTGCCGATCGCCGTCCGCTCCGCACCCGGCAGCGGCACCGGCGTGATGCCGAACTCCTTGATTCGCTGCACGACCGCGTCGATCTCTTCCTTCGTGGCATCGCGCTTCATCACCACCAGCACGTCAGGGAACTCCAAGCGGCGTATCGCCGGGCAGATCGACGGCCCACGCTGGGCGGAGCGTCCGCGCACCGTGCAGAAATACGTGCCGCACGTCGGCCTGGGTCTTCGCGGTGTTCCATGCGATGAGCACCCGGACACATCGGTCGAGCGACTCGGGGACAGGGATCTCCCGCCCGCAGATCAGCGGGACCGCGGTCCAGCCGAGCCCGGCACGCGCCGCATCGGCGGGGAACGCGGCGTTCAGGTCGTCCGTCACCGTGAAGGCGATGTAGCCGACGTCCTCCGGCCGCACGCCGTTCAGCTGCACGATCGTGCGGAGGAGCTCGAGCGTCCCCTCGTAGATCGCGCCGGCTTCGTTGCGCGCGACGGTCGTCGCGCCGCGGATGCCGCGAACGGCCATCACGCCCTCCCCGCGGCGGCGAGCGAGGCGACGAAGCTGCGAAGCGCGTCCGCGCGCCGCGCTTCGGGGGCGGCCGCGACCGTGTCGAGGGCGGCGCTCCCAACGACGACGCCGTCCGCAATGCCCCGAAGAGTCGAAACGTGCGCGGGCGTGCTCACGCCGAACCCGACCACGATCGGGAGCGTCGTGTGCCGGCGCACGCGCGCCACGAAGCTTCCGACGTCGGCCGGTCGTCGGCGCGTACAGGTCGGTCCGCGCGAGCCTCTGCGGATCGAGCGCCGCGTCGAACTCAGCCGACTCTTCGGCCGGAAGATCGGGAACGATGATCCCGGCGATGCCGGCCTTCGCCGCATCGCGCGCGAACGCGGCGAGGCCGCCCGCATAGCGAAGGAACGGATTCGCGTAACCCATGAGGAGCACCGTGGCGTCTCGCTCCCCCGCGAGTCGACCGGCCTCGGCGACGCATCGGGCAAGAGTGGTCCCGCTCCGCAGCGCGATCTCGCTCGCGCGCTGCACCGTCGCGCCATCCGCCAGCGGGTCGCTGAACGGGACGCCGAGCTCGAGCACGTCCGCACCGCCATCGAGCGCCGCGCGTGCCAGCGGGATGGTTGCCGCGAGGTCGGGAAAGCCGACGGTCAGGTACACCACGATCGCGAGCCGCTGCTCTTCGCGCGCGCGCCGAAACGCGCGAGCGATGCGTTCCGTCCCCGTCACGCTGACGGTCACGCTCACTCGCGCGTTCCTTCGCTCATCACGATCTCGAGATCCTTGTCACCACGCCCCGAAAGACAGACCACCACGGTCTGCCCAGCGCCCTCGCGCGCGATCGAGGGCAGCTCGGCGATCGCGTGCGCGGGCTCGAGTGCGGGGATGATGCCCTCGGCGCGCGAAAGGAGCGCGAAGGCGTCGAGCGCCTCGCGGTCGGTGCGCGCGACATACCGTACGCGACCGCTGCGTGCGAGCGACGCGTGCTCCGGTCCGACGCCTGGATAGTCGAGCCCCGCCGAGACCGAGTGGGTCTCGCGGATCTGGCCGTGCTCGTCCTGAAGGACGAGCGTGCGCGAGCCGTGGAGCACGCCCACCTCTCCGCCGACGATCGACGCGGCGTGATGCCCGGTCTCGATGCCCTCGCCACCCGCCTCGACGCCGACGAGCTTCACCGCCGGGTCGTCGATGAACGCGCTGAAGATCCCGATGGCATTGGATCCACCGCCGACGCACGCGACGACGACGTCTGGAGACCTGCCAATCGCCGCTCGCGCCTGGTCCTTGGCCTCGCGTCCGATGACCGATTGGAAGTCGCGGACCATCGCCGGATATGGATGCGGCCCGATGGCCGAGCCGAGCAGGTAATAGGTGCTCCGGACGTTGGTGACCCAGTCGCGTATCGCTTCGTTCACCGCGTCCTTGAGCGTCCGGCTGCCCGCGTCGACCTCGCGCACCTCGGCGCCCAGCAGCTTCATCCGAAAGACATTCGCCTGCTGCCGGCGCGCGTCGACCGTGCCCATGTAGACCACGCACTCGAGACCGAACAACGCGCACGCCGCGGCCGTCGCCACGCCGTGCTGGCCCGCCCCGGTTTCCGCGACGATCCGCGGCTTCCCCATTCGTTTCGCAAGCAGCGCCTGGCCGACCGCGCTGTTGATCTTGTGCGCGCCCGTGTGCGCCAGGTCCTCGCGCTTCAAGAGCACGCGCGCGAGACCGACGTGGCGCGCGAGATGCGGCGCGTCGGTGAGCGGCGTCGGGCGGCCGACCCAATCACGGAGCACGCGCGCGAGCTCGTCCTGGAACGCGCGGTCCTCGCGAGCGTCGAGCCAGGCGCGCTCGAGCTCCGCGACGGCGGGCATGAGCGTCTCGGGCAGGTACTGGCCCCCGAATTCGCCGTAGCGACCAGGGCGAGTCTGGACGATCACGCGTGCACCGTACGCCGGACCCCGGCGATCCCGCGAATGAGCGGGGCCGGATCGTCGGCTCTCATGAGCGCGGTGCCGACGAGGACCGCGTCGACGCGTGCCGGCAGCAGCCGCGCGTCGTCGACCGAGCTGATGCCCGATTCGGCGACGAGGAACTGGTCGGCACGCACGAAGGCGTGGAGCTGTCGGACTCTTCCGATGTCGAGCTCGCTCGGCCGTCGCAGGTTTCGAGCATTCACGCCGACGACCGTGGCGCCGGAGCCGACGGCGCGACTGAACGCGGCGGGCTCGTGTGCTTCCACCAACGCGCCGAGTCCGAGATCGCGAGCGTGCGCGACAAGTCGATGAAGCAGATCGGCGTCGAGGGCTTCGGCTATCAAGAGGACGGCGTCGGCTCCCGCCGCGCAGGCTTCGTCGATCTGATACGCGTCGACGATGATGTCCTTGCAGAGCACAGGGACATCGACGGCCTCCGCGACGGCGACGAGATCCTCGATCGACCCACCCCAGTGGCGCGGCTCGGTCAAAACGGAGATCGCGGTCGCGCCGGCACCGGCGTACGCGAGCGCTTGCGCGATCGGATCCACGTCCGATCGCAAGGCGCCGAGCGCAGGCGAGACCCGCTTTACCTCAGCGATGACCGCGAGCCGTCCGGCGTTGCGCCTCAGCGAGAGCGCCCACGCAAGCGCGTCGCGCGCGCCCCTGCGCGGACTTTCGCGGGTGCCGACGACGATGTTCGGTACGCGCCCTCGCGCGCGTTCCACGTCGGCGCGGCGCTCGGCGACCACCTGCTCGAGGAAGTCGGTCATGCGGGGGCGGCTTCCGTCGCGCCGATCCGCTGGCTCGTCGCGACGAACCGCGCAAGCGTATCGCCAGCGCGACCGCGATCGATCGCCTCCGCGGCGAGCTTCATTCCCTCGCGCACGTCTCTCGCGACACCGGCGACGTAGCACCCGGCCCCGGCGTTGAGCAGGATCGCGACGCGCGTCCCGTCCTTGGCACCGTCCAGGACGCGGCGCGCCATCGTCGCGTTCTTCGCGGGGTCGCCGCCGACGATCTCCGTGCGGCTCGCGGGCGTGGCGCCCAGCTCGAGTGGCTCGAGCCTGCCCTCACGCACGATGTCGCCACGCACCTCCCACGTACGCGTCGGGCCGCTCGGGCTGATCTCGTCGAGGCCGTCCTCGCCGTGAACGACGAGCGCGTGCTCGACGCCGAGCTCGGCGAGGACGCGGGCGATCTTCTCCCCGAGCGCCGGCGACGGGACGCCGAGCAGCATGCGCCGCACCCCGGCGGGATTCGCGAGCGGTCCGAGGACGTTGAAGACCGTGCGGATCCCGATCTCTCGGCGCACCGGCCCGGCGTGACGCATCGCGGGGTGGTATCGCGGCGCGAACATGAACCCGACCCGCGTCTCATCGACGCAGCGCACGACCGCCTCGGGACCAAGGTCGATGCGGACGCCGAGCGCCTCCAGCACGTCAGCGCTCCCGCACGCGCTCGTCGCGGCACGGTTGCCGTGCTTCGCGACCCGGCCGCCGCATGCGGCGACCACGATGGCTGCGACCGTCGAGATGTTGAAGCTGTTCGAGCGATCACCGCCCGTGCCGACGACGTCGATCGCATCGCCGCCGAGCGTCACGCGCACCGCGACGTCGCGCAACGCCGCGGCACAACCAGCGATCTCGTCGACCGTCTCTCCTCGGATGTGCAGGGCCGCCAGCAGCGCGCCGAGCTGCGCGGGCGTCGCCTCGCCGGCCATGACCGAGGACATCGCGCCGCGGGCCTCGTCGCGCGTGAGGGTCCGGCCCGCCGCGATGATGCCGAGCGCTTCACGGGCGTCCAAGGAAGTTCTCCAGCATGCGCAGCCCGTCGACGGTCATGACCGACTCGGGATGGAACTGCACGGCCTCGAGCGGGAGCGTGCGATGGCGCAGTCCCATCACGACGCCGTCGTCGCTGCGCGCGGACACGACGAGCTCCGCGGGCAACGTCCGCTCGTCGACCATGAGCGAGTGATAGCGCGTCGCCTCCGTCGGGTTTCCGACTCCCGCGAAGATGCCCTGGCCGTCATGCCGCACGAGAGACGTCTTGCCGTGCCGCGGCTCCGGCGCGCGAACGACGCCCGCGCCAAAGGCGATCGCCGCGCACTGCAGACCGAGGCACACCCCGAGCGTTCGGATGCCGTGCTCGGGTGCTTCGCGCACGACACGGGGCGAGGCGCCCGCGAGCTCCGGCCGGCCGGGCCCAGGTGACACCACGACACGATCCGGACGGGACTCGACCGCGCGTCGCAGATCGGGATCGTCCGCCCGGATCACGGTGACGTCCGCGCCGAGTGCGCCGAACGCCTGCGCGAGGTTGTAGGTGAACGAGTCGTAGTTGTCGACCAGCAGCACTTGTGTCATCGCGTCACCGCCTCGCCGTCGACGAGCTCGATCGCGCGCAGCAGCGCCCGCGCCTTCGCCCGCGTCTCCGCTTCCTCGGCGGCCGGATCCGAGTCAGCGACGATACCCGCGCCGGCCTCGATCCGGCACACGCCGTCGGCGATCACCGCCGTACGGATCGCGATGCACGTGTCGAGGCGACCGTCGAATCCGATGTAACCCACCGCACCGGCGTACGGGCCGCGACGGTCCTGCTCGAGCTCGGCGATGCGCTCCATGGCCCGGATCTTGGGCGCGCCGGATACGGTGCCCGCCGGGAAGCAAGCCCTGAAGGCATCGAGCGCGTCGAGGCCGGGCGCGAGCTCGCCGTCGACGACCGAGGTGAGGTGCATGACGTGCGAGAAGCGGTCGACCCGCATGAGCTCGCGGACGCGCACGGTACCGGCACGCGAGACACGGCCGACATCGTTGCGGGTGAGATCGACAAGCATGACGTGCTCGGCCCGTTCTTTCTCGGAAGCACGCAGCTCGCGCTCGTTGAGAGCGTCCTCGGCATCGTCGCGCCCGCGGGGCCGTGTTCCCGCGATCGGATGCATGACCACGCGGCCGTCTTCGACGCGGACGAACGGCTCGGGCGACGCGCCGACCAGCGTCGTTCCGGCGGCCTCGATAAGGAACATGTATGGGGACGGGTTCACATGCCGGAGGGCGCGATAGAGCGCGAGCGGCTCGGGCGCGGGCCGAACGTCGAAGCGCTGAGCGACGACGATCTGGATGCAGTCGCCGTCGACGATGAGCTCGCGGGCGCGGCTCACGCGCTCGCGGAATTGCTCGGGCGTCCCGTTCGCGGTCACGGTCCGAACGCGCCGCTCGGGCTCGTGCGGTAAGGCGAGCGGTGCATCGAGGGCGGCAAAGACCCGCGCGATGCGCTGCTCGGCGCGCTCGCGCTCTCCGGTCTCATCGTGCGCGATCACGAGCAGCGAATGGCGCACGTGATCGAAGCAGACGACGGTGTCGTAGATCGCGAACGCCGCCTCGGGCGCCCGCAGGACGTCGCGCTCCGCCGCCGGCAGTCGCTCGAAGCGCCGGGCGGCCTCGTACGAGACGTACCCGACCGCCCCCCCGGAGAAACGCGGAAGGTCGCGGCCGCCTTCGCGCCGGTATGTCCCGAGCTCGTTGCGCAGGAGATCGAGCGGATCCGCGTAGTCCACCGTCCGCGCGCCGGTGTTCTCGAGGATCGTCGCGGTGCCGTCGCGGAACACCAGCGTCGCGCGCGGCATCACGCCGATGAACGAATACCGACCCATCCGCTCGCCACCTTCGACGCTCTCGAGAAGGAAGGCGCCGCCCAGCGGCCGGAGCTTCGCGAACGCCGAGACCGGCGTCTCGAGGTCAGCGAGGCGCTCGCGCACCACCGGCACGAGCGTTCGCGTTTCGAGCTGCTTCACCACGGTCGCCATCTCATCCTCGTTTCCGGGCAAATAAAAACCCTCGCCCGCATTTCGGGACGAGGGCTCGTGGTGCCACCCGATCTCGGTACGCCATCGCTGGCGGACCCTCAGCCTCCGCGGTCACGGAGCGCCCCTTGATAACGGAGGGCTTCCGAGCGCCCCTAAGCGTGCTTCGGGGCGCCGTCTCGCGGGACCCATTCGCGCCGTCTCCGCCGCCCGGGCTTCCACCTCACCCCGGTTCTCTTTCGGCATCGCGCGGCCTAATCGCTCCCGCTCGAGCGACGTTCGAAGGAATCGTAGCGCGCACCGCTCCCCGACGCACCTGGCCCCCTGCTCCCCTCCACCGCAATGGGGGCGAGCCCGACGGCAAATTAGATTGGAGGACGTGAGGTCAGTCCGCGGCCGAGGCCGCCCGCGCGGGCCGATGACGGTGCGCTCGACGCTGAGCGGCTACTCGCCGGCACGCCTGCGCGAGGTCCTGCGCGGCTTGCCCACCGCGACGGGCTACCGCGTCACGGTCAAGCCGCTGCGCTATCGCACCGCGCCACATCTGCAGGCCTTCACCTACTGGGACGAGCCCGAGATCGTCCTGCAGGTCCCCGAGCCCTTCCTGCCGTTCCGCGAGATGGTCGACCTCGGGAGCGAAGGGTCGCCCATCGTACTTTTCCGCACGCGCCGCGAGGTGATCCGCTTCCTTTATCTCCACGAGTTCTGTCACTGGTGGCTCTACCTGACCGACGGCTGGGGCTCGGCCGCCGAAATCGCCTGCGACCGCTACGCCTTCGCGAACTACCGGCGCCACGGGCCGGTCCGTCCGCCGGTGCTCCGCCGGGTCCCGATCGCCTAGGACGAGCGCGCCGCGGCGACCAGCTCGTCGACGGTGATCACGGGCAGATGCAGCGACGGCGCACTCATCAGGATGTTGTGCCGGCGCACGAGCGCGTTCACCTCGTCGACGGCCGCCGTGACCTCTTCGCGGACGCGGCGGTCGGTCTCGCGCGTTCGCGCTGTCTCGCGGACGATCCGCTCCGCCGGAAGCCTCTCGAGCAGCGCTGCCCGCGCGCTCAGCCATCCGTCGTGTGCGCGGAGCCGCGCGATCAGTCCCGCCGTCCTGTGCTGGATCTCCTGACGTAGGTCGGCCCACGCCGGCCGCGCTGCGGAACCCCGCGAGAGATGTCGTGCCGCCCACGCATCGCCGGCATCCGCATCGGGATCGGCCGGGAGCGGCGCGCCCTCGCCGGGAAGTCCACGCAGCGCGCCCGAGTCGCGAAGCTCGCGGAGCTGCTGCTCCACTCGCGTCTCGCTGATCTTCGGCGTACGGATGTCGTCCATTCGATCCGACGGGTGGTCAGGCGAGCCGCTCGACGACCGCGCCGCCCGGCGCGACGGACACGGCGGTCGGCACGAGCGCGACCCCGTACTTGCGTGCCAGCTCGGGGCGCCGCGAGACGTCGACCGTCACGACTGTCCGCCCCGAAGCGCGAAGCTCCTTCTCCAGGCTGCGGCAGTCGGTGCACAGCGGATGGGTGAACTCGACCACGATCTCGCCGCTCACGCTTGCCGCACCAAGCTCAGCGAGGTCGACCGTCTCGATCCGGCGTGTGCGGACTCCGCGTGTCTTCGCGGCGATCCGGTACATCTCGCACCCGACGCAAAGTCCGGTCGACGCGGCGAGGAGCGCGAGCGCGGCAACGATCGTGCCGAGGACGAGACCGACTCCGCCAAATCCAGCGAGGTAAGCGGCGGTCGCGCCAAGAAGGAAGATCGCCCCGACGAGGTTCGCGAAGCGCGGCGGGCGGCTGTCCTCGATCGGACCCTCGCCGATCCGGGGCTGGATGACCTCGAAGTACAGCAGACACGGCACGCAGTACCGCCGTCCGAACGCGAGGCCGATCGCGAGCTGTGCGCCAACCACACCGAGGATCGGCCACCAACCCGTGATCACCGCGATCAGCGAGAGCGCCCCCACGATCGCCTGGTTCGTGCGTGGCGCGCGCGCATCGATCACGTCCGTGTCGCGGTATGGATCTGCCGTGCGGATCATTCGAAGCTCCCCTCTGTGAATTCCGAGTTTAGCGCTCGGAAATCACCCGGGGGAGAGCTCCCGCGCAGCGCGGCGTGCGATAGCGCGGTGTAGGTCGGGCCGCTCCGCGAGAGAACGCTCTGCATGACGACGATCTCGCGTACGTCGGTCGCGAGCTTTGGCGGTTGGAGCTGCTCGACCGCCGCGGCGACGGCGCGGGCCTCGGTCAGGCCAACGGCGTCGGGAACGCGCGCGAGGGTCAGGTGCGGGGAGAGCGGCCGGTCATCGAACCGCAGGTCGCGCGCGCGCAGCGCGGCGGCGACCGCCGTACCCAAACGCAGGAGGCTCTCCCGCCCCTCGGTGATGGCGAGCCAGAGCACGCGCGGCCGGCCCCGCTCCGGGAAACGCCCCGCACCTTCAAAGGAGAGGCGGAATGGGCCGACCTCGGCAGCGCCGACGCTCGCCGCGGACGTCGCGTCGGGCAGGCGCTCGTCGGGCGTGTAGCCGAGAAAGGCGAGGGTGACGTGAAGGTTCTCCGGCGGGACGCGGCGAAGACCGGGCAGACCCTCGGGAATGAGCTGCGACGCGCGTACGGCCAAAGACGAGGGCAGGGGGATCGCGATGAAAAGCCGCACGCCGATGACGCTAGCTCGGGTGCTACAAGCTCGCGGCGTGCACCTGGTCGCTGATCAGCAGCGCGAGGAACGCGACGGCGAGGAGCGCGGTGACCCCCCAGAGCGCGGCGGTGCGCAGTGCTTCGCTCTTGTCGAACCGCGCCAACGTCGCGACGATCAAATCAGCCACCGGCAATCAGTACAAGCAAGCGGCGTGCCGTTCGTTATGTATGCGTGCGTCGGGTAACCGAGCGTGCTACGCACAGTCGATTCGACTTATGCCGGCGTCGGCGCGGGAGCGGGACCCCGCGCCCGGGGGCGTCTGGTCGGGCGTCGACGCGGCGACGGGCAGCCCGCCGTCGCCTTCCTCGAAGAGCCGGTTGAACTCGTCGGACTCGAGCGTTTCCTGCTCGATCAGCTTGTTCACGACGAGATCGAGCTTGTCGCGGTGCTGGGTCAGCACCTCGTAGGCCCGCTGGCGCGCCCGGTCGACGATGTCGTGGACCTCCGAGTCGATGACCTTCGCCACGTCCTCGGAATAGTTCCGCTCTTCCTGGATCTGCCGGCCGAGGAAGATGAGCTCGTCGGTCTTCCCGTACTGCAGGGGCCCCAGCTTTTCGCTCATTCCGAACTTCGTGACCATCTGGCGGGCCATTTCGGTCGCCTTTTCGATGTCGTTGGAGGCGCCCGTGGTGGCGTCGCCCCCGAGGTGCAGCTGCTCCGCGACCCAGCCGCCGAGCGCCGCGGCGATGTCGTCCTCGAACTCGTGGCGCGTGCGGAAGTAGCGGTCCTCCTGCGGGAGCGACCAGGTGACGCCCATGGCCATGCCTCTGGCCACGATCGAGATCTTGTGCACCGGGTTGGTGTTCTTGAGGAGCTTGAAGCAGAGCGCGTGGCCGGCCTCGTGGTAGGCCACGATCCACTTCTCCTTCTCGGTGATGACGCGCGAGCGACGCTCCGGGCCGAGGGCCACCTTCTCGAGCGCCTCCTCGAAGTCGATCTGCGCGATCTGCTTCTTGTTGCGGCGCGCCGCGAGGATCGCCGCTTCGTTCACGACGTTCGCGAGGTCGGCGCCGGAGAAGCCCGGGGAGATCTGACCGATGCGCAGGAGATCGACGTTCTTGTCGAGCGGCTTGCCGCGGACGTGCACGTCGAGGATCGCCTTGCGGCCCTTGATGTCGGGACGGTCGAGCACGACCTGCCGATCGAACCGGCCGGGGCGCAGGAGCGCCGGGTCGAGGACGTCGGGGCGGTTCGTCGCGGCGACGACGATGACGTTCGTGCCGGTGTCGAACCCGTCCATCTCGACGAGGATCTGGTTCAGGGTCTGCTCGCGCTCGTCGTGCGAGCCGCCGAGGCCGGCTCCGCGCTGGCGGCCGACCGCGTCGATCTCGTCGATGAACACGATGCACGGCGCGTTGCGCTTCGCCTGGTCGAACAGGTCGCGCACCCGCGAGGCGCCGACGCCGACGAACATCTCGACGAACTCGGAGCCCGAGATCGAGAAGAAGGGGACGCCGGCCTCGCCGGCGACGGCCCGTGCGAGCATCGTCTTGCCGGTGCCGGGCGGTCCGACGAGCAGCACGCCGCGCGGGATGCGCGCGCCGAGCGAGCTGAACTTCTCCGGATACTTGAGGAACTCGACCACCTCGGTGAGCTCCTGCTTGGCCTCCTCGACCCCGGCGACGTCGTCGAAGGTCACGGTGGGCTTGTTGCCGATGAACATGCGCGCGCGGCTCTTGCCGAAGCTGAGCGCCTGGTTATTCGTGCCCTGGGCCTGCCGCATCATGTAGAAGAAGAAGCCGCCGATCAGCAGGACCGGCAAGAGGCTTAGCACGATCGAGCCGACCACCGACAGGGTCTGGCTGTCCTTCTCGTACTTGAGGTCCACCCGCTGGGCCGGGTTGGTGGCGTTGTAGTCGAGGACCGTCTTGGCGAAGATCTCGTCCGGTTCCTGGATGGTCGTCTGCTCGCGACTGCCACTCGTGAGCTCGATCGTGGCGCTGTTGCCGGTGATGATCACCGACTTCACGCGGCCGGCCTGAACGTCCTGAATGGCGGCTGACAACCCGACAGTCTGGACGGACGGCGTCTGCGACCGGTAGGCGTACAGGAGCGCGAGCCCCATCACCACCAGCAGCAGCGTCAGGATGCCGTTCTTGAAGATCCGGTTGTCGAGGTTCAGCTGGATGGTCCCTTCCGCGGCCGGCCTGCGGTCGCTTCCGCTTTCGATGCTACTTCCCTAACGCGGGGCCCCCAAAGGACGTTCCCCATCTGCTTCGGAGCCGCTACCGCAAGCCGTGTTCCGCCGTGCGAACGAGGCGGTGGCATCAAGAACGGGACCCAGAACACGCCGGTTTCGGTCGCGATTACCGGCCAAAACGGCCTGATCGCCGCGGGGACTTTCGCATCGGTGAAGAGATCCTGGAGCTTGCGCCGGCCGGCGCCGATCCGGTCGCCATCCTCGCGCCGGCGGACCACGAGACTTTTTAGGATGTTCTCAGGTACCAAGGCTTCGCTGTCTCCGTCGGCGGCGCTTTCGTCGGCGGTTCCGAAGAAGATCCGCCAGCCGTTCCATTCGATGTCGCGACCCGGTTCGAGGGGCGTCTCGGCCTCGCCGCCGGGCTCGGTTTCGGCGGTGACGATGCGGAGCACGCCGTACTCACGTACGGCGCGGCCACCCGGAAGATCGAGCGAACGCGATCCATTCGTAGTCGCAGCAAGCCGCGAAAGTGCGGCACGATGGCGCGCCGCGAGGGTCCGGCCGGTCGCGCGGGCCCACGCGAGCGCGAGCGCTCCATCGCGAAGCTCCCCGGCGGGCAGCGCGTCGAGCGCGATGCCTTCAGGCTTTGTTGCGCCATCCAGCGACGCCGCGGCGGCGCTCGCCTCCGTCGCGTTCAGCGACGCCGCCGCATCGGCGAACCGCGCGATCGCGTCGACGACGCGCGGGTTCAGCTTCGCGAGCTCCGGAAGCACCTTGGCGCGGAGCCGGTTGCGAGCGTAGCGAAGCGATCGATTCGTCGGATCGATGCGTGGACTGATCCGAGCCGCGCGACACACGGCGACGGTGTCAGCTCGACCGATGGCGAGGAGCGGCCGCGCGATCCCATCGCGGAGCGGTCGCATCCCGGCGAGCCCCGCGAGACCCGCACCGCGCACGAGGTGGAGGAGCACGGTCTCCACCTGGTCGTCGCGGGTGTGCCCTGTGGCGATCGCGGTCGCGCCGATCTCGCGGGCCGCGCGCCGCAGGAACGCGTACCGCGCCTGGCGCGCATCGTCCTCGCTCTTCGTCGGTCGCTCCGCCCGGCCGACGCGGATCGGTGCGCCGACGCGGTTGGCGAGCTTCGCGACGAAGTCCGCGTCGAGCGCGTTCTGGCGCGGCCGCGTGCGGTGGTCGAAGTGCGCGACATGGAGCACGAGTCCGAGCTCGTCCGCGAGATCGGCGAGCAGGAGCAACAGCGCTGTGGAGTCCGGGCCACCGGAGACGGCCACGACGAGGGGACCGGGTTCGAGGATGCGGTGCGCGTGGATGTAGTCGCGGACGGTCGCGCGGATGTGCGCTGGGATCAACTGGTGGCTGGGGTGGGGATTGGACCCACGACCTGGCGGTTATGAGTCGCCTGCTCTGACCACTGAGCTACCCAGCCGGGTTGCGATCCAATTCTAGAGTTCGGGTGTGCTCGATATGCGCGCGATCTGTGAGGTCTGCGGTCACACACGGCGGTGGCACGATCGAGCCGCGGCGCGCCCACTTCTCGGGGCAGAGCCAGGTATCGAGCGTCCCTGTTACCGCGAGGTCGGCGGCGCGCCATGCCGGTGCGTAGGGTTCCGGGAGTCGGGCGAGATCGCGGTCCCTCCGGTGAGCGCTTCGCGTAGACCCGATGCGCTGCGCGGAGCGCAAACTCTGGCGCTCGTTCTCGTGTTCGTCGTGCTCGGTTTGATGCTGCTCTATGCGTACCGATCGCAGACGCCCTCGGTGTTTACCGTCCCCATGAGCGCGGCGATCCAGGACGTGCAGGCGGGCCGCGTCGTTTCCGTGACGATCGCTGGAGAGCAGGGGACTCTCGAGCTCGCGAGTGGGTCGCGCGAGCGAACGACGGTCCCACAGCCGGACGAGGTCTTCGCGAAGGCGGTGCTCGACTACAACGCCACGCATCCGCAAAAAGTGAATCTCAGGTACGAGAACGCGAACGGCCCGCTCCAGACGGTCGGCCCGGTATTGCTAAGCATGCTCCCCATCTTGCTCATCGCCGCTCTGGTGTTTCTCGTGCTTCGGACACAGCCCCGGACGTAGGCGCGGACGGACGCGGTGCCCGTCGCGGCGCAGGCGCTCGAGAAACTCTGCTTCGGTCATCGCGTACTTGCGACGATTGCAAGGCCCGCATGCGGGCAGGATGTTATCGATCAGATTGGACCCGCCTCTAGCGAGAGGGACACGATGGTCTGCCTCGAGCGGTCCCTCGCTCCCGCAATAAGCGCAGCGACCAAGCCAAAACCTGGCGAGCGCATGCCATTGCGCCACCGAGTATCGTCCGGCCGCTGCGACCTTACGGGCTCGCCGCCGAGCCGCGAGAGCGCGCCTCAGGTCGCGGTGGGTCCGCTGATACTCCGAGAAGTACTTCGCAAGCGCCTCGCGATGGCGAGCGTAGTAGGCGCGCGAATCTTCGTTGTGTTCCGTCGGATGTCGTTCCCGCCACCGTCGCATCGCGGCGCGGGCTTTATCCGGATTGTGACGAATCCAATCGCGAGCATAGGCGCGACGTCGCTCAGGATCCTTGTGGGGCATCGACCTCGAATACCAGAACACGAAGAGCGTGCCAATAGGACTCAGAGAGAACGAAGCGCAGCCTTCCGGCTGCGCCATCTGTTGCGGGGGGACGATTCGAACGTCCGACCTTTGGGTTATGAGCCCAACGAGCTACCGCTGCTCCACCCCGCGCGCTCATTTTATCCGTTCTCGTCTGGGCTCGCTCGTGACAGCGACAGCGCTATCGCGGTCCGAAGAAGAAGGCGATCCACCGCTCGAGTCGCGACGGCCCCGCCTTCACGCTCGCCGCAGATCCAGCGCTCCCCTGCTCGTTCCTCTGCACCGCATACAGGGACTCGTTCGCACCGATGTACCCGAAATCACGCGCCTTCTGCACGACGTAATCGTCCGTGTGCTGGTTGCTGATCACCTGTCGCAGCGCGTCACCCTGCGCCTGCGCCGCCGTGATGTCGGCGTGGAGGCCGGTGATCTCGCGTGCGAGCGCGTTCGCCTGCACGGTGATCCCAACAAACGCCGCCGCGAGCACGAGACCGGAAAGGCACAGCGCGAGCGCGACCACCGAACGCCACCGGCGCGCACGCGTGGGCGGTGATCGATGCGCGCGATGCCGATGCATCGCCCGCATCATGCAGTACGGACCAGCTCCGGGGGAAGGGGTGCGCCCTCGTGACCGGCGGCGCGGTATGCGCACCATCCCAGCACGCCCAGCCAAGAGACAGCGGCCTCGGTATCGCGCAGGCGGCGCGTGAACCCCGCCACCACGATCGTCGGCTCGCCGGTGATGATCCCGGCGTCGTTGCGCGATTCGTCGAGGGTTCCCGTCTTGTGCGCCACCTTTGCGCCGTGCGGCAGGTAGCGGCGCAGCATCGACCGGTCCTGGCATTGCGCCAGCAGCGCGAGGACGGCATCGCTCGCCGCGCGGCCCTCGCACTCGCCGCGCATCAGTCGCAGCAGCAGCGCGGCCGTCTCGCGAGCGGTCATGACGTTCTCGTGGCCGCGCTTCGCCGCTTCGAAGTCGAACATGGCGCGGGCGAGGAGGCTGTGCGGACAACCCCATTCGCGCATTCGCTCGTTCACCCGAGCGATCCCAAAGCGCTCGATCAGCCTGTTCGTGGCGGTGTTGTCGGAGACGATGATCGCGAGCATCGCGAGGTCCCGGAGGCTCGACGTCTCGACGTCGCGAAGATGCCTCAGCACGCCGCTGCCATCGATCCGATCGCCGACCGGTAGGCGCTCCTCGAGGTCGATGTGTCCACGCGCCGCGTCCGCATAGAGCGCCATGACCAACGGGAGCTTGATCACCGAGGCCGCGGGGAACAACTCGTCCGCGCGTTCGCAGAAAAGCTCGCGACCATCGAGATCGCAGGCGAATGCGCTCGCTTCGCCGGGCAGCGAGCGCAGCGCGTCCCGTGCCGCGGCGAAGAATTCGCTCACCCTGGCGAGCCTACCGCCCGCTAGGGCGGGCATACGCTCGTGAGATGAGGTTGGTGGCGCTCGCTCTCGTCGGCATCGCTCTCGTCTCGTGTCTGCCCCAGCAAGGGACGAGCTCACCTACGCCGACGGCGAGGCCAAGCGCAGCCCGGCCCCGCTTCGAGCTCGCCTCGTACATGTACGCCCTGCAGACGAAAGGCAAGATCCGCATCGCCGTGCTCGAAAACGCGCCGCCGTTCGCATTTCGCGAGCCGAATGGCACGTACAGCGGGTTCGAGGCTGATCTCGGACGCGAGCTGGCGAAGGCCATCTTCGGGCCGCTGCCGAACGAGGATTCGGTCATCGAGTGGGTCGCGGTCGACCGCTCGACCGCCGTGAATGCGCTGGCGGGCTTACCGAGCCCCGCCGCGGATGTCTCGTTCGCGTCGATCATCCCGACGCCCGCGAGCTCTTCGGCGGTGGACCTCTCGGATCCGTACCTGTTGAGCGGCGAGCGGATCCTCATCGCGGCGACGAATGACGAGATCAAGGACATCCCCGATCTCGACTCGCAGACCGTGTGCGTCACGCAGGGCACTTCTGTCGGTGATGACGTCCAGATGGCGAATGAGTTCGCGAAGACCCTCACGCTCGACTCCTACGCCTCGTGCCTTGGCGCGCTCCGGCGGAGTCAAGTCGACGCGATCGTGGCCGACGAGGCGACGTGCTGGCAGCTCATGAAAGAGGACCCGGGGACGAAGCTGGTGGGCCGTTACCTCACCACCGAAGAGCACGCCATCGGCGTCAAGAAGAGCGCCGCCAACGACCGGGAAGGGTTCCTCTCCTTCATCGACGGCTGGCTCGCTGGCGCCATCCGCGACGGGACCTGGGCGCGTCTCTATGGCTTGGACATCTCTCCCTTCTCGAAGGAAACGAAGACGACCCCCGTCCCCTGAGCGCAAGCACGCGCCGATGTATGAGCCGGTATGGATGCCGCGTTCCGCCGGGTGATCGACGAGAGCTGGATCGACGACTGGATGGAGGAGTGGCGTGACTGGGGGCACTGCACCGTCCGCGCGAAGTGGACGATGGATGGCGCGACCACGCTCGCTGAGGCGGCGGCACGGTTCCGCGAGCGAGCGGACGAGCTCGACCAGCTCGCTCGACACGGGTTCGAGCTCGAACAAGCGGTGCAGGACGACTACGGATTCCTGATCCGGCCGGGCGAGGAGTCGCCGATGCGGCTCGTGGAAGACGAGGAGTGAGCGCTCGTTCGCGATCGGACGAGCGTTCTCCCCACGGGGCCATGGAGGAGTGCCCGGACTGCGGCAGCGTCACATTTCGTGGCGCATGGGCGATCGATGGCGCACGCACTCTCCCCGAGGCAGCGCTCATGTTCCGCGAGTACGCCGACGAGATCGAAGACCTTGCGGCCGCGGGTTACGTGCTACGCGACCCGATCCAGCACGACCTCGGCTATGCGCTGCGCCCTGAGGACGGCGAGGAGGACGAATGAGCGACCATCCGTGCCTGCACGCGATCCCTGGTGGCAAGTCCAGCGACGCCGACGTCCTCGACCGCGAACGACGCGACGGCGTTGGCGAAGCGGGCGGCCTCCTCGAGCACGCCGCCGTCGGCAAGTGCCAGTGCGAGACCCGCGCAGAACGCGTCGCCGGCGCCCGTCGGATCCACCACGCGATCAGCCGGGAAACCGGCTATGAGGACCTCCCGCCGGTCGCGTAGGACCAAGGCTCCGCGCTCTGCGACGGTGACGATGACCGGGGCGGTGCGCGCCCAGTCGCGGGCGAGGTCGATGTCGGAGTCGATGTCCTCCTCGCTCACCACCGCGACGGTCACGCGCGCGAGAATCGTGTGCGCTTCTTCCCACTCGCGACGGTGGATCGACCCGTCGGCCTCCCACGTCCGCAGGTAGCCCTGCGCGGCCATCACGCGCGGCACATCGCCGTAGAGCGCGAAGAGCGAGGGCTCGAGCTCGTGCGCGATGGAGGCGAAGACGACTGCGCGTGTTTCTCGCAGGGTCGCACTCACGTCCGCCGCGGAGATCGCCTTGGCGCGCGCCTTCAAGCGAAGACGCCGCCTGCCGTCAACGTAGCGGAAGGCGAACGTGGTGGTCACGGCGCTGTCGAGCGGATGGAACTCGATGCCCAGCTCGCGGCACCGTGCTGCCAGTCGCTCGCGCTCGTTCGGTCCGGCGCGCGTAAGGAGCGCGACGCGATCGCCGAGCCGCGCGGCGGCTGCGGCCGCGTACACGGCCGTCCCGCCGATGCGCCAGTCGTCCTCGCCCTCGAACTCGTCGCGCGCCGCATGACCGATCGTGACCAGGTCGAACATCAGACGTTGAAGAGCACGTGAAATACCTCGCCGTCCTGCACCGCGTAGGTTTTCCCCTCGGTCCGCATGATCCCGAGCTTCTTCGCGTTCGCCTCCGACCCCGCCTTGAGCAGCTCGTCCCATTTGATGACCTCGGCCCGGATGAAGCCGCGCTCGAGATCGGAGTGGATCGCGCCTGCGGCCTGCTGCGCCGGCGTCCCGCAAGGGGTTGTCCAGGCACGGACCTCGTCCTCGCCGGTCGTGAAGAACGAGCAGAGTCCGAGCAGCTCGTAGGTCGCGCGGACGAGCCTCTCGAGGGCGGATTCGACGAGACCGAGCTCGGCGCGGAACTCCGCGGCTTCCTCGTCTGAGAGCTCCGCCATCTCCGCTTCGATCTTCGCGCAAACAGGGATGACGCTCGTCGCGCGATGCGCCGACGCGGCCTTGCGCACCGGCGCGAGGATGGCGTCGGGCGAGGCGACGTCGACCTCGTCGAGGTTCACCACGGCGAGCGTGGGCATCAGGGTCAGGAAACGGAAGCCGCGCATGGTCTTGCGCTCGTCCGCGTCGAAGTCGACGTCGCGTAGCGGCCGCTCGCTGGCGAGCGCGGCGCCCGCCTTCGCGAGGACCGCCTTCTCGCGCTCCTTCGTCTCTCGCTCGAGACCCTTCGCCGCGCGGAGCTCCGGCTCGATGCGCTCGAGGCGGCGCTCGACGACCCCGTGATCCGCGAAGAGCAGCTCGAGCTCGACGCTGGCGAGGTCCCGCACCGGATCGATGGAGCCGTCGACGTGCGGAACGCTGGGATCGCGGAAGGCCCGCACGACGTGGACGATCGCGTCGGCGGTGCGGAGATCGCCGAGCTTCTGCGGAGAGATGCCTTGCCCCGGTTCTTTCGCGTGCGCGAGACCCAGGTCGCGGTACAGCACCTCGGCGTGCGTGGTCTTCTTCGGCTTGAAGAGCGCGGCGAGCTCGTCGACGCGGTGGTCGGGCACCTTCGCGATGCCGACGTTCGTCTCGGCCTCCGCGCCGGAGAACGATCCCGTCTTGGCATGTCCGCCGGTGAGCAGGTTGAAGAGGGTGGTCTTCCCAACGTACGGCAGCCCCGTGATCGCCGAGACGACGTTCACGGGAGCCGCGTCTCGCGCACGTCGGGCGGGTCCTCCTTGAAGATCGCACGGGCGATCTCGCGGAAGCGCTCCGCGGGACCGGTCGCGAACACCTCATGCACCGCGGTGCCGCCGGCTCGGGTGAGTCGGTGCGATGCGAGGACCTCGCGGACCGCAAGTGCGGTCGTCGTGGCCGAGTCGACGACGCGTACGTCGCGGCCGGCCACCCGCTCGATCTCCCGGCGGAGCAAGGGATAGTGGGTGCAGCCGAGGAGGACCGTGTCGACGACCGGCCGGACCACGCCGCCCTCGGTGAGCAATGGTCCGACGTACTCGCGCACGGCCGCTAGCGCCTCGGGGCTCCCGGCCTTGCCGGCCTCGACGAGCGGCACCAGCTTCGGGCAGGGCTGCTGAGCGACGTCAACGAGCGGATCGAGATCGCGCAGCGCGCGGATGTACGCGCCCGAACGCACCGTGAGCGCCGTGGCGAGCACGCCGACCGCTCGCCGCGACGTCGCCGTCAGCGCCGCGGCCGCTCCGGGGCGTACCACGCCGATCACCGGGAAGACGTTCTCGTCACGGACCGCCTCGAGCGCCACCGAAGTGGCGGTGTTGCAGGCGATGACCACGAGCTTGCAATCGCGGCCGGCGAACCAGCGCATCGCCTCGCGCGTGAAGCCGACCACTTCCGCGGGCTCGCGGGGGCCGTAGGGCATGCGCGCCTCGTCGCCCAGATAGATCGTGGACTCCGCTGGAAGCTGTCGGCGCAGCTCGCGGAGGACCGTAAGCCCTCCGACGCCCGAGTCGAAAAGGCCGATCGGCCGGTCGGCGTCGGCGGCGCGCATGTCGGCTAGTGCACTAACGGCGCTGCTGTGTGACGAGCGAGTTCGCGAGCGAGTCCATGGCCTTCGAGACCGCCGAGTTGGGGCTCGAAAGCACGAAGGGCTGTTGCTTGTTGAGCGACTCGGCGACGGTCTTCCAATCGGTGGGGATCTCGGCGACGACCGGCAGATTCAGCGTGTGCTCGATCCCGCCTTTCGACATGCCCGCCATCGAGTCGGACTGGTTCACGACGAGGAGGATCGGCTTCGTCCCCTTGTAACCGAGGGCCTCGAAGGTATCGACCGCGGCCTTGGTGTTGGCGACGGAAGCCTGCATGTACGTGACGATGAGCAGGATCACGTCGGCTGCGTCGAGCACCGCGAGGGTGTCGTCGGTGAGACGCGAAGGCGCGTCGACGACCACGTAATCGTGATCCTGCGCGAGCATGGTCATCGCGTTGGCGACGTCGGGAGCGGCCATGAGGTCGGCCTCCTCCGGCCGCGACGGTCCGAGCAGCACCGCGATGCCCGAAGGCCCCTCCCAGAGCACTTCGCTGAGCGACGTCTTCATCCCTTGGCCCGTCGGAAGATCGACGATGGATCGCGTCGACGGGGGCACCTGCAGCACGTAACGGAGCGATCCGAATTGCATCACGCCGTCCATTAGCGCAACGGAGCTGCCGCGGCGACGAAGGATCGTCGCGAGGTTCACGGCGATCGTCGTCTTGCCCGAGCCGCCCTTCGGCGAGTAGCAGACGATCATCTTTCCCTTCGGACGGATCGCGCCCTTCGGCGGGATCGCGAGCGCGTTCGCGAGCTCGATCGCGCCGCCCGGCAAGACGAACACGGCGTCGACGCCCTGATCCGGCTTGGGATCGACCGGTCGCTGCGGGACGGTGACGATGATGATCCGCGTCCCTGGCGATACCGACCGGATCCGCTTGGCGAGATCGAACCCGGTGACCTTCCCCTGAAGCAAGGCATCGATCATCACCACATCGGGCTTCTCGGTGGTGATGCGCGTCATCGCGGAGTCCGGGTCCTTTTCCGCGCCGACGAGCTCGGCTTCCTTCTCGCGCGCGAGCATCTGCTGCAGGTGCTGCGCGACCTGCGGCAGGTCCTCGATGAGCAGGACTCGTTTCATGCGGCGCGAGTGTATGTGGCCGCTCGGCCCAGAGCCATGTTCGAGGCCGCCGCGCCGATGAGCGCGAGTCCGATGAACGACACGCCGACGCCCGCCGTTATGCCCTGCCAGTACCACTCCGGATACAGGCGCAACAGGTTGCTCGTAGCCGGATCGAAGAGGAAGTTCCCCTGCGGAAAGAAGATCTCGTGGAAGAGGAGGAACAGCGGATCGAACGCCAGCGCCGCAGCGATGCCAACGATCAGAACGATCCCCGCGGCGGCGAGACTCGCGTCCCGAACGAGCATCGTTGCCCTCCGTTGCCCGCGCGCACGGGTCAGGCGAAAGGCGACGATGCCGAGGGCGAGGACCGCGACCGTCTCGGCGCCTCGAAAGACCGAGCGAACGTCGGCCATGTGCGCGTACTCGTCGGAAGTGAAGATCGGTCCCGTGCCATACGCGATCGGCGGGTTCGCTGCGGCGCCGATCACGTACGACGCCCACGCGTGATGCCAACCGATCCACGTGTCGATGTTGGCCGTTGCTTCGACGCGGGAGCCGTCCGGCTGGCGCGGGACGAGAATCGTCGTGCTCGTGCCACCAGCCGCCTTCGCGAGCGCCGCATAGGCCCAATCGCCGCTCCACACGAGCGCGAGTGCGACGAGCCCGACGATCGCGAGGGCGATGGCGAACACCGCGACATCGACACGATGCGATCTCACGCGGGGATCGCGCCGAGACCTGGACGAGATGGGAAGACAAATCGTCCGCGCTTGACCGTGACCGCGCGGAACGGGTCGTCGGTGATGAGGAGATTTCCGTCGAGGTCACACCAGTCGACGGCGGGCGCGAGGTGCGCGGCGGCCGCGATCGCGACGCTCGTCTCCGCCGCGCGGCAGCCGAGCATCACCTTGAGCCCGCGGTCGTGGGCGGCCTCGATCATCGCGCGAGCCGCGAGGACGCCGCCGCATTTCTGGAGCTTCACGTTGATGCCGTCGCACCGGTCCGCGAGCTTCGGCACGTCGCTCGCGCGGACGGCCGCTTCGTCGACCACGATCGGAAGCTCGGAGCGCTCGCGCACACGCCGAAGGCCATCGAGGTCCTCCGGCGCGATCGGTTGCTCCACGAACTCGATGCCGAACGGAACGAGCCGCGCGATGCGCTCAGGTGCTTCGTCCGCGCCCCAGGCCGCGTTCGGATCCACACGGATGGTCCCCGTGAAGCGTTCGCGTATCGCGCGGAGGATCGCGACGTCGTCACCTCGTCCCAGCTTGACCTTCAGGATCGCGAAGCCCATCACGGCGGCGTTCGCCGCCCGACCCGCCATGAGCTCGGGCTCGTCGATCCCGACCGTGAACGACGTCGGCGGCGGCTCCGCCGGCGCGAGGCCGAGAAGGTTGCGCAGCGGCACCCCCGCGGCGAGCGACGCGCGGTCGTGCGCCAGGATGTCGATCGCGCAGCACGCCGCACCGCCATGGGGGAAACGCTCGTCGAGGCGCGCTCCGAGAGAAGCGATGTCCTCGGGGTCTTCCGGCAGCAGCGAAAGCGCATCACGGATGTCGCGCTCGACCGACTCGGCGGTTTCGCCGAAGAACGCATCGGGCACGCCTTCTCCGCGCGAGATGCGGTCCCCCTCCTTGAGCTCGACGAGCACGACCTTCTTCGATGTGTGCTTTGCCCGCGATATCTCGAAGGGAACAGCGAGATGGAGCTCGACCGTGCGGATGGTGGCGTTCACGCGGGGACAGCGCCGCGGATCGCCTCCGCAAGACGATCGGCCCCTGCGACACCTTCGCGGATCGGATCGGCGGCCGGAAGCTTGGTCGCATGGGTCGCGCCGCCGATTTCGGAGCGCGCATGCTCGGGACTCATGCCGATCGTATTGAGGGCGATCGCCACCACGCGCGCCCGCGGGTACCCCGGCGGCCGCCGCCACTCCGCGGCGTCCTCATAGATGCGCACGAGATCGCGAAGATCGCGCACGGGCAGGCCTTCGCGCTCATAACCTTTCATGGTCTGCCTGAACGCCGCGTGGCACAGCACCATGGCGTCCGGCCCGGCCCCGTGGAGTAGCCCGAGCGTCACGCCAGAGAACCCCGGATGGGTCAAGGATCCCTGGCCTTCGACGATGACCCAGTCGGCACGCTCGGCGGCGTCGCACACCATCCGCTCGGTGGCGCCGGCAACGAAGTCGGCGACGACCGCGTCGACGCTGATGCCCTCGCCTGCGATCGCGATGCCGGTCTGGCCCGTCGCAACGAAGGCCGCTCGCTCGCCGGCGCGTTCCAGAGCGCGAACGATCTCGAGCGACGCGGTCATCTTCCCGACCGCCGCATCGCTTCCGACGGTGAGCACGACCCGCGCACCATCGCGGTGCCGACGGTGGCCGCCGATCGGAAGGTCGGACGGAGGCTCGCGGAGCTCACGCACCGTGCCGCCGCCGCGCTTCGCGGCCTCCGCGAGGTGCGGATCCGAGAGGACGCGCTCGTGCAGCCCGTTCCATACCGCCAACCCCCGCTCGAGCGCCCGCGCGATAAATGGCCGGTACGAATCCGCGATGCGCCCGCCCGCGGCCGCGGTCCCGATGAGCAGGACGTCGGCGCCGAGCGCGACCGCGTCGTCGACGGTCGCGACCACAGGCACGCCGGCGCCGATGCCAACGTGTCGCGCCGCATCGGTCCCTGCCTTCGTCGAGTCGACGACCGCGACGACGGGATATGGCGCGTAGCGCAGGACGCCGATCGCGGTCTTGGCCGTGGCCGGCGCGAACTGCCCCTCCGCCAGGATCGCGACTTGGGGGGCTTTGCCCCCCAGCCCCCGGTTCACCGACCTCCTAGATCGCGGCCGTGGCGGAGGAACCGCCCGGCGCGTTCGCGCGTCGTCTCGCCCCGATCGAGGGCAACGGCGCCGTTGACGATGACCTGCTCGATGCCGACCGGATAGCGATGCGGATCGTCGTACGTCGCCGTATCGACGATCGTCGCTGGATCGAACACGACGAGGTCCGCTCTCGCACCTTCGCGGACGATGCCGCGATCGCGAAGGCGGAGCCGCGAGGCAGTCAGGCCGGTCATCTTGCGGACCGCGTCGACGAGCGTGAGCACCCTCTCCTCGCGCACGTACTTTCCGAGCACGCGCGCGAATGTGCCGTAGGAGCGCGGATGCGGTTTGCCGAACGAGAGCGGGCCGTAGGGCGCGTTCGCACGCGAGTCGCTTCCGATGGCGACCCAGCGCTTCGCCATGACATAACGCACGTCGTCCTCGTTCATGGAGTGGTGAACGATGTCGACCGCCCCCTCGTGCTCGATGAGCGCGTCTGCGGTCCACTCGAGGGGGTCGCGTCCCGCGGAACGCGCGAGGTCGGCGACGCTCTTCCCGGCCCATTCGGGATGCTGGCGAGCGCGCGCGATCACGATGCGGTCCCAGGCCCTGCCGGTCTCGACCTCTTCGCCGCGGATCCGCTCGCGCACCGCAGGATCAGCGAGGCGTTCGCACATCCTGGCGGTCCCGCCTTCGTGCACCCAGTTCGGGATCGTTACCGCGAGGCCCGTCGACGACGCCGTGTACGGGTACTGATCGGCCGTAACGTCGACGCCTGACCCACGCGCCTCGTCGATGAGCGCGGTGGACTCGCGTACGCGGCCCCAGTTCTTCTGCCCCGCGGCCTTGTGGTGCGAGAGCTCGACGCGCACCCCAGACCGCCGGCCGATCTCGATGTTCTCCCCGACGGCTTCGAGCAGCTTCGTCGACTCGTTGCGGATGTGGCTGGCATAGAGACCGCCCTTTTCCTTCACGACTTTGCCGAGTGAGGCAAGCTCCGCCGTGTCGGCGAAGGCGCTCGGCGGGTAGATGAGCCCGGAGGCAAGGCCGATCGCACCCTCGTCCATCGAACGTCCGAGGAGCGTGCGCATCCGGTCCAGCTCCTCTGCGGTCGGTGGGCGCGCCTCGGCTCCCATCACGCACGAGCGCAGCGTGCCGTGCCCGACGAACGAGCACACGTTGATCGCGGGTTTGACGCGATCCACAGCGTCCGCGTACTCCCCAAACGACGACCAGGTCCGCTTCACGGCGAGACGCGCCAGCTCGCGATCGAGCTCGGCCTCGGCGAGGCCGCTCACGGGCGCGCTCGACCCGCCGCAGTTCCCGCACACCACCAGGGTGACTCCCATGTGCAGCGCGCTCTCCAGGGCGTCGTTGACGAACATCGCCTCGTCCGAGTGCGAGTGGATGTCGATGAAGCCGGGCGCGACCACGTGTCCGGCGGCGTCGATGACCCGCGCGCCGTCGGCCGCGAGGTCACGTCCGACCGCCGCGATCCGTCCATCGCGCACCAGCACGTCGGCGCGGCGCTCGGGTGCACCCGTGCCGTCGACGACCGTGCCGCCCCGCATGAGCAGGTCGGCGCTCACGTGCGGCGGCGCTCCCTCCCGGTCCCCCGCTCTTTGCGCTTGCCGACGGCGAGCAGCTTGCGCGAGGCGGCGTCCACTGGGCCGCCGTCGTAGTCGCCGTGAAGGCTCTCGACCTTGAACCCGGCCTCGCTGAACAGGAGCTCGGTCTCGCGCCGCCAGAGGTAGTGGAGCGTCGTCGTGCCGCCGACGCGGCGCACCGTGCCATCGTCGCCGATCTCCTCGAACCAGATCCGCTGCGTGACGCCGTCCACGTTCGCGCGCGTCGACGAGAATTTGCGCACGAGCCGGCCGGTCTCGGGATCTTCGCGCTCCCACTCATCGATGACGCCGCCTTCCATGCCCGCGATGAGATTCGGGTCAGGCTGGAAGACGTCGATCGCGAATCTGCCGCGCGGGGCGAGATGCTCGCGAACGCGCGCGAGGCACGCCCAGCGGTCGTCGGGCTTGAGCATCAGGAACGTGTTGGCGGCGATGAAGATGAGTGCGAAAGACTCGTCGAACGAGAACGCGCGCATGTCGCCTTCGACCCACCGCACCTCAACATTGGCACGCCGCGCCCTCCGTTCGGCGCGTTCGAGCATGGCCTGCGACCGATCGAGACCGACGACCTGGTGCCCGTCCTGCGCCAGCGGAACCGCGATGCGGCCGGTCCCGCAACCGAGCTCGAGGATCGGCCCGCCCGTGCGCCGGGCGAGCCCGCCGAACCATTCGACGTCCGCAGACCCTTCCAGCGGGGCGCTGTCGAGGTCGTAGAGCGCGGCCAGACGTGCTGCGTCTTCGGGGCGGCGGTCGGCGCCCTGCCAATCAGCTCCTGCGTCCGTCGTGTGCCTCCTTCGCGCGCTTGGCCATCGCGGGGTCCGCGAGCACGTCGAACGCGGTCATCGCCAGCGCCTTTGCGGCGAGCCGCATCGTCGCGAGGGCCGACGGCGTTTTCGCAGCCGCAGCGAACGCGACGGAGTGCGAGGGTACCGGCTCCTCGCAGATCGCGAGATACGGATGGATGCCAGGCAGCGCCGTCGTGACGTTCCCCATGTCGGTGGACCCGTGGGTGTCGGACGGGCGCCGCGGATGCAGCGTCCGTCCGAGGGACTGCGCGTTCTGCGCGAACGCGTCGGCGAGAGGTCGGTTCGTCTTCACCAGGTCGCACAGGTCGCTCCATTCGTGGCGGAGCTCGCAGCCGGTCGCGAGCGCCGCTCCTTCGAAGCACGCGAGCACTCTCTTTCGGAGCTCGGCGAGATACGATTCGTCGGGCGAACGCACCATGAGCCTCGCCGCAGCGCGGTCCGGAATGATGTTCGGCGCCTTTCCGCCGTCGGTGATGATCCCGTGAGCGCGCGAGTCGCTCCGCACGAGCAACCGCAGCGCCGACATCGCGCTCCACCCAAGAAGCAACCCATCGAGAGCGTTCACACCTTCATACGGCTCCGCCGCGGCATGCGCGGCCTTCCCGACGAACGTGACCTCGAGCGTCGCCAGGGCGAGCATCATTGGGTCGATCTCGTCCCGGTCGCCCGGATGGAACATGAGCGCGGCGTCGACCTCGGCGAAGACGCCTGCCTTCAGAAGGCGGACCTTTCCGTTGCCGCTCTCCTCGGCCGGACAGCCGATGAGTCGGACGCGACCGCGTGTTCCGTCGAGCGCGTCCCGCGCGGCCAGGAACGCCCCGACCGCCGCCGCGCCGATGAGGTTGTGGCCGCAGCCGTGGCCGAGACCGGGGAGGGCGTCATATTCCCCGAGGATCGCCACGAGGTCGCCGCCATTGCCTGCCTCGGCGACGAAGGCCGTCTCGAGGCCACCCGCGTGCCGCCGCACCATCGCCTGCTCCCGCTCGAGGTAGGCGCAAAGCGCGTCGGATGCATAACGCTCCTCGAACGCCAGCTCGGGATGTGCGTGGATCTCGAGGGCCAGCCGGTCGAGCTCGCCCGCGCGCGCGTCGACGCCCTGGGCGATACGTGTCTTCGCCTCGCCGGAACCCACGTCCGGCGAGGCTAACCCGAAGAGCGCAGCGGCCGCGCCGCGAGGACAATCTCCCCGAGGGCGAATCCGCCGACGACGAATCCCGCGGTGACGGGAGTGAGACCGTCGGTCGCGCGAAGCGAGGCGAGCGCTGCGACGAGTGCGCCGACCTCCAGACCGCGACGCAAAGCCCGGATCCACTGCGCACGGAGCACACGCCGTCGGCCGAGCGGCGCCCATCGCTCCTCAAGCCACAGCCCGACCAGCGCCGCTGTTGCGCCGATCGCGAGCGACGCGCCGGCGATGACCGCGATCACTGCGACGAGATCGCTCGGATCGCGCGTGCCGGCGACGAGCACGATGTCGGCGACGCCGGCCCCGCAACCGAAGGCGAGCAGCGGCTTGGTCAGCGCTCCGGCTCTCGTTCGACCCGCAGCGGGAGCGCCACCTGCTCTCCACCGGCGGCGATCGGGGCCTGGGCCAACGTCTCGATCGCGCCGGACGCGCGCGAGAGTGCGCGGTCCGTCTCATCGAACTTCTTCGTCGCGTTGTCAAGATGCCGGCCGAGCTGATCGTGCAGCTCGACGAAACGCTCGAACTCGCGGCGTACAGCGGCGATCCCCTGCTGCAGCTCGCGCGTGCGCTCCTGCATCGCCAGACCGCGCACACCGAGCGCGATGACCTGCAGGTACGCGAGCAGGGTGTTCGGCGACGCCGGTATCACATGACGCCCGGCGCAATACGCCGCGAGATCCGGCTCTCCCTCATCCTCGCGCAACACGATGTCGTAGAAGACGGCCTCTGACGGCACGTACATCAATGCGAAGTCGATGGTGCCGTCGGCCGGCGAGACGTACTTGGCGACCGCATCGATGTGACGACGGACCTGCGCGAGGAACGCTCGCCGCTTCGCGCGCCGCGCGGCATCGTCCCCGGCGCCGACGAGCGCGGTCCACGACTCGTTCGGGAATTTCGCGTCGATCGGGACGATCCTCCCGGCGTAGCGCACGATCGCGTCGACCCGCGAGCCGTCGCGGTACGTGTACTGGATCTCGTAGGCCGAATCAGGTAGGACATCGTGCAAGAGGCGCTCGAGAAGGAGCTCGCCGAAGCCGCCGCGCGCCTTGGGGGCGCGGAGCAGATCCTGCAGCGAGCCGATGTCTTTGGCGAGATCGCCGATCCGCTGACTCTGCTCGCCGAGCGTCCCAAGCTGCCGCGACAGCTCCGTCAGCGTCCGCTGCGTCGAGGTCGCTTGGGTCGCGAGATTCTGTTCCGCCGCTCCGAGCGAGCGATGGACCTCGGAGCGCAGATCCTCGATGGTCGTCGCGAGCAGCTGGACGTTTCCCTGAATCCCCTGCTGCGCCGCCTGAACCTGCGCCGAAACGCTCGCCGCTACCATCGCGCCGCTCTCGGGGATCGGGCGCCGCAACGCGATCGCGACGGCCACGGCAGCCACCGCGAGCGCCGCGACGGCGACGAGGACGATGGGCTCCATCGCGGCCGATTGTCGCGACGAACCGTCGATAGCACAAGTGTTCGACGAAAGATTCTCTGGCGCCGCTGTGGGCCGGCCGACGTTCCCCCGTCCGATGGTGCGGTACAACCTGCCGCCATGGGTACCCGGCCCCGACTCGACAAACGCACGACGGCGCTCTATTCCGCCGGCTCCATCGGTGCCGGCGCCTTCTACGCGTTCAACAACTTCGTCCTGCCGCCGATCCTCAACAGCTTCGGCGCACCCGACCTCCTCACCGGTCTTCTCTCGAGCACGCGGAGCATCGAAGGCGTCGTCATCCAGCCGACCGTCGGGGCGATCTCGGACCGTATCTGGACACCTCTCGGCCGCCGACGTCCGTTCATCGCGATTGGGATCGCGCTCTCGGCATTCTTCTTCGTGATCGCCGGTTTCTTCACCCACACGCTCATCGGGCTGGCGGTGGCGATCTTCCTCTTCTCGATCTTTTTCAACGCCGCCATCGACCCCTATGCCGCCCTCCTCGCCGACATAACCCCGGTCCTAGAGCGCGGCCTCCTCTCAGGCATCTCGTCCGCGATCCAGTACTTCTCGCAGGTGGTCTTCCTGCTCATCGTCTTTCTCGCGGCGCGGGCCGCGGGCGAGGTCCCACTCGCGATCTATGCGCTCGTTGGCACCGTCATGGTCATCTCGTTTGCTGCAACCATAATTGGGATCAACGAGCGCCACGAGCTCGTGGCGCGCAAGGAGCACTACTCCCTACGCCGATACGTCGGGGCGGTACTGGGTCAGCACGGCGCCATGCGCTACCTCGCGACGAACTTCGTCTACCAGTTCGGCATCAACGCCGTGCTGCCTTACCTCACGCTCTTCATCATCGAAGACATCCACCAGACCCAGGACATCGCCTTCGCGCTCGCGGGGCTGACGCTCCTCGTGACCGCAGCCTCCGCGGTGGTCTCGGGAAAGCTCGCCGAACGCGTTGGAACGAGGACGGTCCTCGCCATCGGCTGGACGATCCTCATCCTCGGCGCGGTCGGTGGAACGCTCGTCCACGAGCTCGGCCCGACCATCGCGGTCATCGTCGTGGCCGGCATCGGCAACGGCGCGGCAAGCGCGGTCTCCTGGCCCCTCCTGACCGAGCTGATCCCGCCCGACGAGGCAGGGGTCTTCGCCGGCCTCAAGGCCTCGTCCGAATCGGTCGCGATCCCGCTGTCGGTCTTCGTCGCGGCAGAGATCTTCCTGCCGCGCTTCGGCTATCAGGGCATCTTCACGATGCTCGCGATCAACATCGCGATCGCACTCGTGCTCCTTCTTGCCCTTGTCCGGACGCCGCCACGGCCGGCGCTCCCGCCCGAACCGGCGGCCGCCTGACTGGCTGAAGGGTCGGTGCCGCCGGAACCAAATCGCGGCGCTGTTGTAGGGAAGGCAAGTGGCGCAAGGGCCATGCAGCCACCCATTGGAGGAACGCATGCGGCGCCTCTCGGTCATCGCAGTTGGCAGCCTTCTCGCGCTCGCCGCACTTGCCGGAACGGCCCTCGCGAAGGAAGGCGCGGTGAGCAAGCTCGATCAGCTGCCACCCGGCGGGCTTCACGCTGGGCAGAACATCACCGTCGGCTGGACGATCCTCATGGACGGCATCGAGCCGTACAAGGCGGACACCACCGAGATCGTGATCCGCAACGGGACGGGAAAGGTCCTGTCTTATCCCGGGACGCCGGACGGCCCCGCCGGCCACTACACCGCCAAGGTCTACTTCCCGGCCGCGGGCACCTACAGCTGGCAGATCACCCAGGGCTCGTTCTTCGCCCCGTACGACCTCGGCCCGATCACCGTCCTCGGCCCGGTCGCGACGTCCGAGTCGCAGAGCGGCGCGCCGGCCCCGGCGAGTGACCCGCTCGGGCAAGCCATCCCCTTCGTCGCGCTGGCCATCGCATTCGGCGGCGCGATCCGACTCGCGCAGCTGATCCGCACCCAGCGACGCGCACCAGCGACCGCGTAACCCCACTGACCTGACTGGCAGAAGCAGGGAGCGGCGCGCTCCCTGCTTTTCTTTTTCGGAAGCAGCGCTCCGTCCGTGCGCAAGGACGCGGCTAGCCCGCGACGGCTGTGGCGGTGGCGGAGCGCGCCGTGAGCGAGCTCGGGCAGATCTGGTGATAGGGACATTGCTGGCAGGTGCGCAGGCTCTTCGGGTTCGGCAAGAAGTCGCGCGAGCGGATCCGCCCAGCCGTCGCGCTGACGAGCGCGCGCACCGCACCGATGCTGTCTTCGCTCGGGGCCACAGATCCGCGCTCGCCGCTCTCGAGGAAGTGCAGCACCGTGCGCACCGGCCTCTCGCCGTAGACGCGCTCGTGTGCGAGCGCGTAAAGCCGAAGCTGCAGGCTTTCGTTCGCGGCACGCTGTGCTCGACCGCTCCCCTCTTCGTCCGCGCCGGCTTTGTAATCGACGACGACGGCGCCGTCGTCAGCGCGATCGACGCGGTCCCATCGACCGACGACGCGATCGCTGCCGAGCATGAAGCTGAAGCGCTGCTCGACGAGCTCCGGCGGCGGAAGCGCGCGCTCCTGCTCGTGGAAGCGGCGCAGCGCGTCGAGCCCCGCCTGGAAGCGCTCGCTCTCGTGCGCCGGATTGATAAAGCCTTCGGCGAGCCACGCGGCGCGGAACACGGCCTGAAGATCCGCGAGCGTCGGCTTCTCGCCGTCGCGCTTCCGGCGCAGGTAGTCGCGGACCGCCTCGTGGAGCGCGAGGCCGTAGGTCATCTGCGGCGTCGGCAAGACCGGGATCTGCAGAACGTGTTTGAACCGGTAGAGGAGCGCGCAGCGCTGGTAGTCGTCGATCGCGTCGTAGGAGATCGTGAGCACGTCGTCGGCGCCGAGTGCGGGCAGCGGCGCATCGGCATCCGCAGGCGGGCGCTGGAAGCGCTGGAGCTCCTCGAAGACCCGCAGAGGGCCGCTCATCCGCGACGGCTCTCTGCCGAGCGCCTCGCCAATGAAGCGGCTGGGGCGCGACGGCCGCTGGAATCCGTAGTCGATCGCGTTCGCGAAGTAGAAGGTGTTCTGCGCGCGGGTGATCGCCACGTACGCGAGACGACGCTCCTCCGCGATGTGCCGGTCGCGATCGGGCACCGGAACGCGTGCGAGCGCGTCGGGAAGACGGAACGCGTCGAGGCGAGCCTGCCCGGGAATGCGCTCGTCGGTCGCATGCACCAGGAACACGACCGGGAACTCAAGGCCCTTCGCCTTGTGGATGCTGAGGACATTCACCTGGTCGCGCGAGGTCTCGAAGTCAGCGGCGACAGGGTCGTCCCCCGCCTCCCGCAGCAGCTCGAGGTGTGGGACGAAGAACGACGCGCGGTCCGTGGCGAGCGCGCGCCCCGCGCTCTGGACGAGTCGCAGGAACTTCGCGACGTTTCGGGCCTGCTCTTCGACGAGCGCCGAATCCGGGTCGAGATAGCGCTCGAGAAGCTTCGAGCGCTCGAGGAACTCATAGAGGAGCGCGGCCGTCGTCAGCTCCGCCGCGCGGCCCGCGTAGTGCGCGAGGTCCTGGCAGAGCCGCGTCGCCGCCGCGACGGCCTCGTCGCTCGCGGCCGTCTTGCCCGCGGAGATCTCCTCGAACACGTCGCGCAGGGGCTTCTGGCGGCGCCCGCTTCCTTCCATCGCACGGGCGAGCTCGTCCGCGGGAAAGCCGTAAAGCGAGCTGACCGCGAGGTTGTAGACGTGCAGCGAGTCGGACGGGAGAGCCACTGCCGAGAGGAACGAGATGAGGAGCCGGATCTCCTGACGTTCGTAGAGCTGACCGCCGCCGGAGAAATGGGTCGGGATCTGTCTTTGCGCAAGGGCACGGAGGAAGGGCGTCGCGTCGACGTTGTTGCGGACGAGGATCGCGAACTCGCCGTAGCGGCGCTGCCGGCGGATCGCTTCGCTCGCGATGAGCTCGGCGACCGCCTCGGCTTCCTCGATCCCGCTCACCCGCTGGATGTGGTCGATGGCCGCGACGTCGCCCGCGGGCCGTCCCCGCAGGTGCTTGTCGATCGCGAGCGTCGCCTCGAGGCGATCCGGGTTCCGAGCGATGAGCCGATAGGCGGCATCGAGGAGGTCCTGTGGCGAGCGGCGGTTCTCGACGAGCGCCACGGTGCGCTGGTCCGGATATGCCTCGCGAAAACGGTCGAAGTTCCTTAGCGTCCCGCCACGCCAGGCGAAGATCGATTGATCGTCGTCGCCGACGACGGTGAGATTGCGATGCGGCTCGGCGAGGAGCCGCAGCAGCTCGAACTGAGCATCGTTCGTGTCCTGGAATTCGTCGACCAGGATGAAGCGGAAGCGTGACCGCAATCGCGACGCCGCCGCGGGATGGTCGCGCAGCAGCTTGAGCGTGAGCGCGATCTGATCGCCGAAGTCGACGACGCCGTGCTGCTCCTTCACGCGGGTGTAGGCCTCGAACGTCGCGGCGAGCTCCTCGTGCATCGCGGCCTCGTCCGTCTTCACATCGGCGTCCAGCGAATCTCCTGTGGCCTCGCGCATCGCGCGCGCATGCGCGACGTACGCCTCCGGCGATACGTCCTCGTCGCGCGCGCGGCCGAAGAGCTCGAGGAGTGCCCGAACGTGCGCGAGCGGATCTCCCGCCGGCCGGTATCGCTTGAGCGGGAGCGCGATGTTGCAGGTCGGGCAGCCGTAGAGGTGCTCCCGCACGAGAATGACCTGCTCAGCGGGCGACAGGACCCGAAGCTCGCCGGAACGTCCGAGCTCGAGAGCGAACTCGCGGAACACCTCGTCGCCGAAGCCGTGAAACGTACGGATGACCGCATCGTTCAGGCCGATCGGGGTGTTGATGTCGACCCGCTCCTGCATCTGCGATGCGGCTCGCTCGGTGAAGGTCACGGCCAGAATCTGGTGAGGCTTGGCGATGCCCGAGCTGATGAGATGGACGATCCGCGCGGTGAGCACGTGGGTCTTCCCCGTTCCGGCGCCGGCTACGACGAGAAGCGGGCCTTCGCCGTGATCGACCGCGCGCCGCTGCTCGGGCGTCAGGCCGGCGAGGATGTTGGGCTGCGGCTCACCAAGCCGGAAGCTGAGCTGCTCGGTCATCGATAGATCATACGTTCTATCTGGGAGAAACCCGTCAGCAGACGGTGAGTACCGCCACGCCTACGTCTTCGCGTACCTCTCGGCGAGGGCGACGAGCGTGCGGACGACCGGGCCCTGCGGGCCTTTCGGCGCGTGCGGTCGATCACGGTCGAACCAGAACGTGCCGGCGATGTCGAGGTGCGCCCACTCCGTGCCGTCCTCCACGGCCGAGTCCAGGAACGCAGCGGCCTTTATCGCGCCACCCTCGCGTCCGGCGGAGTTCCGGATGTCGGCGACCTCCCCCTTGATCTCGTCGCGGTACTCGTCGGTGAGCGGCATGGCCCAGAGGCGGTCACCCGCTTCGGTCGCGGTCGTGCGCACGGTCTCGACGAACGCATCCGGTTTGCCGAACAGCCCGGTGAAGTGGTTGCCCAGCGCCACGGCGATCGCCCCCGTCAACGTCGCCACGTCGACCACGCGCTTCGCGCCCTCGCGCTGGGCGTAGGTGATGCCGTCGACGAGGACGAGACGGCCCTCCGCGTCGGTGTTGATGACCTCGACGGTCTTGCCGCTCATGGCCGTGAACACGTCGCCGGGCTTTGTCGCCCCGCCGCCGGGAAGGTTCTCGGTGCACGGCGCGACGGCGATGACGTTCGCTTTGACATGCAGCTTGCCGATCGCCGCGAGCGCCGCGATGACCGAGGCCGCGCCGGTCATGTCGGCCTTCATGTGGTGCATGTTGTCGGCTGGTTTGATCGAGATCCCGCCGGAATCGAAGGTGATCCCCTTCCCCACCAGGGCGAGGTCGTACCCGTTACCACCGCGGCCCTTGTGCCGCATCACGATGAACTGGGGAGGCTCGTGGCTTCCCTGCGCGACGGAGAGATAGCTCCCCATCCCGAGGGCCTGGCAGCGCTCGCGGTCGAGCACCTCGATACGTACGCCGGCGTCCTTCGCGAGCTCCTTGGCGGCCTCGGCGACGAGCCGCGGCGTCATACGGTTCGCGGGCTCGTTCGCGAGACGGCGGGCGGCGTTCGTCGCTTCGCCGATCGCCTCGCCGCGCGCGACCGCGTCGCCGACGGCCTTCTCCGTGACGAGCGAGACCGAGTCGATCGCCGGAAGACGCTTTTCTTCGTCGCGCGTGCGATGGACCTCGGGTCGCCACATCGCGTAGATCGCGCCCTCGACCGCGGCCTGGGCGGCGCGCTCTTCGCCGACCGCGCCGGCGGCTGCGACAGCAAGCGCGACTTTGCGCACAGACGATCGCCAGAGGGCACGGATCCCCGCGCTCGCGATGTTCCGCGCCCGCTCCGCGTCCAGCTCCGCGGCCTTGCCGGCGCCGACGAGCACGACGCGCGGCTCGCCGTGGTACGTCGTCACGCCGTAAAGCCGTGTCGTGCCGTGCTCGGTCTTCTGGATGCGCGCGAGCGCGTTTCGCGTCGCACGCGGAAGCCACGCCGGCAGCGGTCCCTCGGCGAAGACCGGGATCACGATCGCATCGACGTTGCCGATCGCGGAGGCACGGACGGCGCGGAACTTCATCGAGCTACCTCTTTCCGACGCGTGAGCGTAGCGATGCGACGAGCCGCCTGCTCCGGCGTGATGACGAGCACGCGGTCGTCGCCTGTCCTCCGCGTGATGCCCTGATCGTCGAGGAGCTGCAGCAACGGAAGGACGTGCTTCCGGCTCGAGCCGGTCAGGTCGCGGGCTCTCGACACCGTGATCGTCCGGCGGGCCGCAAGCTCGTCGACGACGACCTGCGCGAAGCGCTCCACCGCGTCGGGCAGGAAGACGGCCTCGGTGCCGATGCGCACGAGATCGCCGCGTTCGGCGAGAGCGGCGACGACCTCAGCGTCGATCCCGTGGTCCGTCTGAAGGCTCGCCGGGGAAGGTGGCAGCAGGGGATCGCGAGCGAGCGACTCACGAGCTCGCGACCAGGCCGCCTCCTGTGACGGCGTCAGGCTCGGGACGTGGCCCGGAAGCGCGAGGGCGCTGCCCCGTTCGACAAGCCGTCCCTCCCGAGCGAGCGCTTCGACGAGCGCGGAGAAACGGCGTGGCATGAGTCCGAGCGACGAGCGAAGCTCCTCGCGCGGCATCCCGGGACGCAGCGGCGCGCGTCGATGGGCCGCGGCGAGCGCACGCTCGATGCGAACGGCGAGCGAGGCGAACGCGTCCCGCGCCAGAACGGCATCGCCGAGCCGTAGCGCGAGTCCTTCGGCGATGAGCTCGACTAGCGCGGCCTCTGCCTCAGCGGCCGCAAGGCCGCTGCGCGCGGCCGCGTCGGCGACGTCGCGCGGGACGTCGAGCACCGCGAGCAGCCTCGACGTCGGGCTGGGCCCCGCGCGCCGCTCGAGCGACGCGAGCGCGTCGGCGCGCCGCCGTACCCGTTCGCCAGAGGCGTCCGCGATCTCGCCCCCGCCGAGGGTCTCCGCTGGTGAAGGCCGCCGGATCACGAACCGGTCGCCCACGGCCACGGCCGTGGGCGCCGCGAGTCGCAATTGCGCCCACGACGATCCACCTGGAGCGATCGCGTTCGTCTCGAGCAGAGACGCGCGAGCCATCACCTCCGCGGTGCCCACGTGGACCTTCACCGTCTCGTCGTGGACGAGAGGATCGGACGCCGAGGGAAGGAGCGAAAGCCTCGCGGCGATCAGCGACGTCGCCGCGACCGTCCCGGGACGGACGACGACCATGCCGCGTTCAAGCTCGTCCTTGTCCACGCCGGCGAGGTTGAGCGCGACCCGGCTACCGGGCTGCGCTGATTCACGGCCCTTCCGGTGCGTCTGGATGCCGCGGATCCGTGCGCGCCGGCCGGACGGCAGGATCGCCGCTTCGTCGCCGACCGTGAAGGTCCCGTCGACGAGCGTGCCGGTCACGATCGTGCCGAAACCGGCGAGCGTGAAGACGCGATCGATCGGTAGGCGTGGTCGGGAGATGTCCCGACGGGCAGGCGCGTCGGCGAGTACACCGCCGACAGCGGCGACGAGATCGCCGAGTCCCCGCTTCATCTTGGCGGAGACTTCGACCATGGGCGCGGTCGCGAGCGGCGTCTTCCGAAGCGCGGCGCTGAGGTCGGCTCGCACGAGCGCCGCCCACTCATCGTCGACGAGGTCGCGCTTGGTGAGTGCGACGACGCCCCGCTCGACGCCCAGCACGCCGAGGATCGCGAGATGCTCGCGCGTTTGCGGCATGACGCCCTCATCGAGCGCCACGACCAGCAAGACTGCGTCGACCGCGCCGACGCCGGCGAGCATGTTGCGGATGAAGTCCTGATGCCCCGGGACATCGACGATCCCGACGTCCGTACCGTCGGGAAGTCGCAGCCACGCGAACCCGAGGTCGATCGTCATCCCGCGCTCGCGCTCTTGGGGCAAGCGGTCGGGATCGATGCCCGTCAGCGCGGTGATGAGGGTGGATTTTCCGTGGTCGACATGGCCGGCAGTCGCGATGACCCGAGTTGGGGGGCTCTGCCCCCCAGCCCCCGAGGTCACGGGCACGCGGGGGTCTTGAGGGGGCACAGCCCCCTCAACGTGTCACCGCGATGCACTCGATCTCGACCTTCGCTCCGCGTGGGAGCGCGCCGACCGGGACGGTCGAGCGCGCGGGCTTGATCGAGGCAAAGCGCTCGCCATAGACCTCGTTCATCGCCACGAAGTCGGCGAGATCGGTGAGGAACACGGTCGTCTTCGTCACGCGGTCAAGCCCGGATCCGGACTCGACGAGGACCGCGGCGAGGTTGTCGAGCACTCGCCTCGTTTGCGCGCGGATGTCATCGCCGCCGACGAGCTCGCCGGTCGTCGGATCGAGCGCGATCTGGCCTGCGCAGAAGACAAAGTCGCCTGCGACGATCGCCTGGCTATACGGACCGACCGGCGCGGGCGCGCGGTCCGTCCGAGTGCTCCGAAGGTCCATCTTCTCCCCCTTTTGCGAGCGCGGCGGCCACTGCGCGCGCGAGCTCCTCGTCATGCTCCGCCAGCACGCTCCGCAGGTCGAGCGCGACGCGCTCGTCGATGATGCGCGCGACCACCGGCGGCTGCGCGGAGCGAAGGCGCGCGGCGAGCGACGTCGCGGGCGCGCCCGAGAGCGCCACCGCGTACGAGGGTTGCGTCTCCTCGGGGAGCGAGCCCCCGCCCACCGTCGACCGTGTCTCGATGACCTCGGCGTGCACGCCGGCGCGCGATAGCTTGTCCGCGATGACGCCCGCGCGTCCGGCGAGATCGCTCGACGGCGCCGCGATCATCCGCCAGACCGGGAGCTCCTCGGTCGCGCGATCGTCGCGGTAGCTCGCGAGCGTCGCGATGAGGGCGGCGATCGTGATCTTGTCGGGCCGCAGCGCGCGCATCAGCGGATGCGAGCGGAGCGCGCCGATCGCGGTCACGCGGCCAACGGCGAGCCCGGCCTGGGGTCCGCCGAGGAGCTTGTCTCCGCTGAACGTCACCACGTCAGCCCCCTCGCCGACCGCGGCGGCGACGGTCATCTCGGCCCCGAGACCGTATGCCGCGGTGTCGAGCAGCGTTCCGCTGCCGAGGTCATGGATGTACGCAACCCCGCGCTCGCGCGCCAGCGCCGCGAGCTCGCGCCCTTCGGCCCGAGCGACGAACCCCGTGAGCTTGAAGTTGCTCGCGTGGACGCGAAGGATCGCGCCGGTCCGCTCGCCGATCGCGCTCGCATAGTCACGGGCGTAGGTCCGGTTCGTCGTCCCGACCTCGACCAGTTTCGCGCCCGAGCGCCGTAGCACGTCCGGAATGCGGAACCCACCGCCGATCTCGACGAGCTCGCCGCGCGCGACGATGACCTCCTTGCGCGAAGCCAGTGCTGCGAGCGCCAGAAGCACAGCCGCGGCGTTGTTGTTCACGACGACCGCATCCTCGGCTGCGGCGAGGTCCGCGAGCATTCGCGCCGCGTGGCCGTGCCGTTCGCCTCGCTTCCCTGCGACGAGGTCGTATTCGACGCTCGTCGCTCCCGCGGCCTCCACCATCGCGGCGATCGCGCGCTCCGACAACGGGGCACGTCCGAGGTTGGTCTGCAGGATCACGCCGGTCGCATTGATGACCGGCAACAGCGTCCGGCGCTCTCGCTCGGCGAGGAGTGCGCGAGCACGATCCGCGAACGCCTCCGCGTTGCCGGACTCGTGCGTGGTGCGCGCCTCCGCGAGCACCGCCCGAGCCGCGTTCACGAACCGCTCGCGCTCGGTGGCAGCCGGCCGCGCGGCCTTGAGGACGGCGTCGACCGATGGCAGACCGCGGCGCGGATCGGCCCGCCTCATCGCGAGAGCACCTGCAGCGCGCGCGGTCGGATCCTGATCGAGAGTCGCGATTGCGAAGACACCTCGCCGTCGAGCTCCATCGCGAGCGGGCGCTCGAGCTCGATCTCGACGACCCGGGCCCGGCGGAGCACGATCGTTCGCCCGTCGATATGCGTGCCGCGATAGAGCTTTGCGAGAGCGACGAGTGACGCAGCGCGTGAAAGGTCGCCTGCGAGCAGAACGTCGAGCTGCCCGTCGTCCATCACCGCGTCCGGGGCGACGCGCATCCCCGCGCCGAAGTGGGTGCCGTTCGCCGCAACGACGGTGAGGAAACGGCCACTGCGGAGCTCTCCGTCGACGAGGACCCGCATCGGCTGTGGGCGGTAGGTGGCGACGCCGAGAAGCGCGCCGGCGAGGTAGCCGAATGTCGGACCGACGACGCGTATCGCCGCGGCGACGCGCGCGGCAACGTGACCGTCGATCCCAACGCCCGCGGCGTTCACGAAGACCCGACCGTTCACCTCTCCGACGTCGATCGAGCGACGACGTGCGCCGCGCAGGAACTTGAGCACGTCGCGCCGGCGGCGCGGATAGCCCAGCGCGCGCGCGAGGTCGTTTCCCGATCCGATCGGATAGAGCGCGAGGACCGCCCCGCTCCCCACGAGGCCGTTCGCGATCTCGTTCGCCGTGCCATCGCCGCCGACGGCGACGATGGTTCGGTAGCCATCGGCCGCGCCTTCACGAGCAAGACGCGCCGCCTCGTCGCGGGCGGGAGTGCGCACGATGTCGACCTTTAGCCCCTGCGCACGGAAGTCCTCCGCGATGCGCCGCGACATCCGCTCGCCGGCGCCCTTTCCTGCCGCCGGGTTGATGATCGCGAGGGCTCGGGCGTCCCCGAGGGCCGGCTCGTCGCTCACGCGCCGGCGGGCGCGAGGGCTTTGCGGATCGCGTCCTGCTCCTCGTCCGAGAGCTGGTGCCGTGAGCGCCCGGCCAGCACCTGCTTGGCGAAGATCCGCGTGTCCGCGCGGCTGTGCAGGCTCGAGAGCACGACCCCGTTCCCTTCGGCGTCGAGGAGAGCGATCGCAAACGACTGGTCGCCCCCGGTGTCCGCGAACGGATTGAAGCGGACGACGCCCACCTTCTGGATGCTGCGCTGGGTCAGCTCTTCGAGCTCGCGGTGGAGCTTGTTGAGCGCGTCGACGCGTCCGGCGACGTCCTCGAGGCGCCTGTGCTGCCGATCGAGCACCTCGTCGAAACCCGCGCCCTCCGGCACCAGCCGCCGGAGGCGCTGGCGAAGCGCCGAGTACGAGCGCTGCAGGAGGGCCAGCCAGAGGGCCAGCGCGGCCATCATCACGACGAGCACTGGGAGGGCGATGGAGAGCGTCCGCTCATCCAGCTGCATCGCGGCCGAGCATATCGGTCCGCTATCCTCGTCCTCCCGTGGCAAAGAAGCACCGCATGCGCTCGCGTCCGCGCCGCTCGGTGGAGGCTGGCCGGCGCGCGTCGGTACCACGCCCGCAGATCATCGAGCGCGATGCGACGCGCCCTGCGCCGTCGCGGCTGCGGTACGGGTCGCGGACGGGGACCGCGCGCGCGATCGGCGCGCCTTCGGCCTCGCTCGAAAGGGCGGCCGCGCTCGAGCGTTCGTTCGTGCTGAAGGACTTCCGTCGCATCGCCGTCATGGTCGCGATCGCGCTCGCGCTCCTCGTCGCGAGCGGGCTGATCCTCAACGTCGCGGAGCGCTGAGCTGGCACGCGCCCTGCGGCGGCGCGCGTCCATGTACGGGCTCGTGCTCGCCGCACTTGCCGGCGCGCTCGTGTCGTTCTTCCTCGACCCCGACACGGGAGGCTACCGGCGTTCCGTCGCGCGCGACCGCATCGGCGGCCTCACCCGTCGCAGTCGCCGACAGGTCGAGCGGCAGGCACGACGCGTCGCCTCGGAAGCGGCTGGGTTGAAAGCGCGGACCAGACGACAGGACGCGGCCCGCGATCTCGACGACGCCACGCTGGCGCAGAAGGTCATGAGCGAGCTCTTCCGCGATCCGCGCATCCCAAAGGGCGCGATCAACGTGAACGCGAGCGCCGGCGTCGTCCAGCTTCGCGGCGAGGTCGAAGACCCCAGCCTGATCGTCGAGATCCTCGACCGCACGCGCCGGATCGGCGGCGTGGCCGACGTGGAGAACCTCCTCCACCTGCCCGGGGAGCCGGCCCCCCGCTCCTAGCCGATCCGGCCCGGTATCGCTTCGCGCACTTGCCCGTAGCGTCCGGCCACCGGCGACGTTCTTCAGGGCGCGCGTTTGACAGGAGGGATCCATGCGGGAACCGATGCAGGGTGTGGGCGACTCGGCCATGAACGCGATGCTCGGGCCATCCTCGGTCGTCGAGGGCAAGCTGAGCTTCGAGGGTCCGCTGCGGATCGACGGAAGCTTCACCGGCGAGATCAACACCCCCGACCGGCTCATCATCGGAGAGGCGGCCAAGGTCTCGGCGACGATCAGCTGCGGGTCCGTCGTCGTCAGCGGCGAGGTCAGCGGGAACATCCGGGCGACCGAATCGATCGAGCTTCGCGACCGCGCACGGGTCAAGGCGGACCTCGCGACGCCGTCACTGGTGATCGACAAAGGCGTCGTCTTCGACGGCGGCTGTCACATGCTCAACGGCGCCGCCGCTGCGGAGCCGGCCTCCTTCAAGGAAGCGCGACGCCGCGGATGGCAGCCGCAACGCGCGAAGCCGCACGACGCAGAAGCCTAGAATCGACCTGGAGGGCGATTAGCACAGCCGGTTAGTGCGCACGGTTCACATCCGTGAGGTCGTTGGTTCGAATCCAACATCGCCCACTGGGTCTCACGGGATTCATCTCGCCGCTGCCTCGCCGTCGATGACATAGAGCCAGCCATCTCGCCCGTAAACGAGGAACCGCCCCTCTGCGAGTGGAAACGGGCTCACGTCCAGATCGATGCCCGCGCTGACGTTCTTGTATCCGTCATCAAGGCCGAGCCGCAGAACAGCGAACACCGCGCCGCCGGCGTTGACGGACGGCTCGCCCAAGAACAGCAGGATCCGTCCCGATACAGCGCTCGGCGGCACACCGTCGCCGATGACGCCGAGTGGGCGTTCTGAGCCCATGATCGCGTCGTACGCGGTCACCGTGCGCCGCCCGGAGACGGTCTCCCAGGGGAACATGAGCTTCTCGTGACCGCCAATCCAGCCGATCGCGTATGCCCGCGGCGGCCGGACCTCGGACACTGAATCGTCGATCAGGGACCGCACGCCGAAGCCGTTGAACGAGTCGCTGAGCGGACGGTCCGCAGCCACTCGCAAGATGGTGACGCGCCGATCTGGCGACTGGTCCGAGAGGTAGGCCGACGTGGCGTGCGCGCCGGCCGGCAGCCCGAGATCCGTCGAGATGCGCGTGCCGTCGAGACCCAGGCGGAGGATGTCGTTCCCTCTCTGCACCAGGACGTGCGACCGCGCGTCCCAGCCAAGCAACGAGATCGGAGCCGCACTCGAGATGAGCTCGCGGCGATCAGACGCATCGAGACGAAAGGCCACGACATGTCGACGGCAGCAGTCGACAAAGAGCGCGATCCAATCGCCGTCCGGGGACTGCGGTGGCCCGTCGATGTCCGGAGCGAGTGCGAGTCCGAGGTCGACGCGGGGTCGGCCCCAGCGGAGGACCGAGAGCTCACGCGGCTGCGGCACCTGCGGACCATTCGCGAAGATCGCGCCGGAGCCGTCCGGGAGCCACGCCGCCCAGGTGATGCCCAGCGCGCGGCCGTCGACCGTGGCCAGCACGTTGCCCTGCAAGTCGAAGAAGGTGAAGGACTGCGCGTCTATGTCCCAGACGAGCACGTGCTCGTGATCGGGGGCGACCTTGAGCCGCACGCGCTCTGTCTGCTGGGGTATCGACAATCGGGTGACGACCGGCGCCGATATCGATCGAGTCGTGGGCGCCGCGGCGGACGCCGGCGGGCTCAAGCTCGGCGTCCCCGCGCTCATGCAGCTCGCCGTGATCACCGCGACTCCAAGCATGACGAGCGCGCGTGAAGGCCGATGCACCCCACCCAGGATGAGATCGCGTCGCGCCGCGGTCATCCGACTTTCGACCCGCCAGGTTGTACGGTCCGAGCGGTATCCGCGTCTCTCACCAGCTTCCGCCGCCGCCCCCACCACCGCCTCCCCCAGCGCCTCCGCTGAAGCCGCTTCCTCCGCTCGAGCCGGCCGTCGCGGCGATCGCCGAGCCAAGATCGCCGGAGAAGCCCTGCAACGAGGACGAGAGCTGCAGCGCGTTGAAGGGCGACGTACCCACGTACCACGCGCCGGTCTGCCGCGCCGTGTCGATGCCCGCGAAGGCGCGCGCCCACTTGTCGACGCAGCCGAACACGATCGCGTACGGCAGGTACGCCGAGAAGATGTTCTCCCGCTCGGCGAACTTCGCGCGGTCCTTCTCCGCGACCTCCATGTACATGCGGAACCCAAGCGCGCGACGCAGAAGCTCGGCGCCGGCGGCGGTCTTGGACGGCATCACCCTCGCGAGCGGCATCGCGACCACGCCGACGGCGGCGACCGCGAGCCCGACCAGCCCGGCGCCCAGAGCGCCGCCCAGCACGAACATCAGCGCGACGCCGGCGAAGACCAAGAGGAACCCAAGGCCGAGATAGATCCAGCGCGTCGTATCCGGACGGCGAGAGAACCACCCCTGACTCACCGACTCCCGATACAGATCCGTCTCGGCCGAGCGGAGCGTGTCGACGAATTGGCGTTTCAGCTCGGAGACCTTCACCTCGCCGCGGCCCTCGAAGAGACCGTCGTAGACGGTCCGCTCGTAGAGCGCGAGACCGCTGGGCGTCACCGCCTTCTTTAGGAGCCAGTCCTTCTTCGAGAAGAGGCCGTGTGCGGGAAGCTCGGAGATCGTGAGATAGCCACGGACCGCGAGGTCCACGATGGTGGCGGTCACGTCCTTCGTATCCGCGCTCTCGTCGACCAGCAGGCCGAGCTCTGCCGGCCGGCGCTGATCCGGAGGCTCGTACTCCGGGACGATCGTCTGGCGCTCTCGCAGGTCGCGGCCGACCGCAAACCACCGCCAGTACAGCATCACGACGCCGGCGATCAGGACGAATACCGCGACCGCGGGGACCATCGGGCCAGCCGCGAGGAATACGCCGGGATCCGACGTGTCGAGCTGAAGGATGGGGCTCGGCTCGGCGACCGTCCCCTTCGCAAGCGATGCCACCAGCGTGAGCCCCTCGCCCGACGGCAGGGTACGGGCCGAGGCGAAGGTCGCCGTCGTCGAGGACGAGGTCATCCGGCACGGCTCGCGCGAACCGCCCAGCCCTTCGTAGCACGTGACCTGGCCGATGCCGCCGGGGGCATGCACGGTCGCGCTCACCGAGCGTGAGGCAACAGGCCACGTGCCTCCGTTCACGTTCCAGAAGAGCTCGTCGTGATCGGCGAACGCGTTCATCGCGCCGGCGACGTCGTACGTGATCCGGTAGCTCTGGTGACCGCTGACCAGCTTATTGGCGTCGCCGATCTTGATGCGGCGGTAGCCGCCCAGATCGCTCGTTTCGTAGGAGACGCCGCGACCGGCCGCGTCGGAGACGGACCGCACGTCCAGCCGATACACCCGCAGGTGCGTGCCGTCGTAGTGGTAGCGGACGGGGATGTCTCTGAAGATGCCGTGCCGCTCCAGTGCCCCAAAGTCGAGGTCGATCGCTTCGACGATGTGGAGCGAAGCATCTGGCTGGATCGCGATGTCGGCGGCGAAGCTCGTGATGACCCAGCCCTCGTCCGCTGCCGCGGTGCCGGCACCGGCGAACATCGCGAGAACCGCGAGGAGCGCGACGCGCAGGGGGCTTGGGGGGCAAAGCCCCCCAAGGTTTGTCACCGGTTGCCGAGCGAAAGGCTGAGGGCGGCCGTCAGCTTCAGAACGTCGTGATCGGTGTTGCGAAGCCGATCGGCGAGCACGCCCGCGATATTCCGGACCACCTGATAGCCGAAGGAAACATCGTCCTGGGCGAGTCGGTCGAAGTCCGCGCGTCGAAGCTCCAGCACTTCGCACTCCGTCTGCGCGGTGATCGTCGCCGAGCGCTCGTGATCGGTGAGCAGCCCGATCTCACCGAAGAACTGGGGCGCGTTGATGTGAAGGAGGAACTTCTGTTTCGCCGCATCCATCGGTCCGCGGACCGCGAGACCGAGTCGCTTGCTCGTGCCAACGGAGCCTCGAGCGAGGACGAAGAGCGACGTGCTTTTCTCGCCCTCGGTGAGGACCTCCATTCCGGCTGGGATCGCGTGACGCTTGAGCACGGCCGCCACCCGCTCGAGCTGTCCGTCGGAGAGTCCGGCGAAGACCGTCAATGTGCGGAGCGGCTCGACCTCGACGCTCATCGGCGCGGGATGCCCACGACCGAATCGTTCGGTCCGATCCGGTAGTCATCGGCGGGATTCACGAGCGCCCTCGTCGCCTCACCCTCGAAACGCAGGAATTCGCGACCGGCCTCGCTGAACTGGTCTTTGATGAACCGATCGACGAGCGACGTGTCGTCGGCGAGGAGCTGGTCCAGAGTGAGCCCGGGATTCTCGCTGATGACGGCGATCGTCAGGAAACCGTCCCGGGCGCGAAGGGCTGCCGAGAGCTCCGCAAAGGTGCGTCCGACGTACTGCGCGGGCACCGGGACGCGGCGCAGCTCGCTTCCGGAGAGCGAAAGCATCGGACGAACGACCTGAGCGACGCCGGGGGCGACCGCCGCCGACGACAGCAGGAAGCCGTTGAACTCGCCGCTGATGACGATGTCGTCGGCGCCGGCGCGCCGCAGATGCGCTTCGCTCTTGAGATCGAGGGCCTCCACCGTCACGTGGAGATCCGGCCGCACGCTCTTGAGGGCGAGCGTGACGAGGGTGGTTCGATCGTCGTTCGCTCCGCCCAGACCATGCGATGCGTCCGCGAGGACGATCGCCGCGCGGCCGCTGCGCACGTTCGCGCGCGCTAGGACGGATTCCGTCGCGGGGTCGCCGCGAACGTACTGCAGGAGCTTGCCGCGGTGCCGCGAGAGGAGCTCGGCCATCACCTCCTCGGGCATCTCGTTGACGATCACGACCGGAAGATCGAATCCGGCCCGGCTGTTGAAGATCGCCTCGAGCACGCGCTCCGCATATTGGTTCCATCCGCAGATGATGAGGTGACCGTCCTGCTTCACCGATTCCAATCCGCGCCCCTCCTTGATCCGCTGTGCGACGAGGACCGACGCGACCGATGCGGTGAAAGCCGAGAAGAGCGTCGCCCCGCCAAGCATGAGCACGATGCCGACAACGCGGCCCGCGAACGTCGACGGCGTTACGTCGCCGTACCCGATCGTCGTGATCGTCGCGATGCCGTACCAGAGCGCATCACCGAGGTTGTGGATGCGCGCGAAGCGGTCCTCGCCTTCGATGATCGTGATCGCCATGCTCGCGACGAGAAGCGTCGCGATCGTGAGACCGACGATGAAGACCGCGTTGTTCCGCTGGAACGCCGCCAGCAGCCGATGCTGCACGCGGGCAGTATCGCCGAAGGACCGAGCGCTCGGTGGGCTCGAAGCGGTGTCGTATGCGCACTAACGCACCGTGATCGAGCTGGCTCCCGCCGTCATCGTGACCGTGACGCGGTCCTTCGCGCTGCTGTAGCCGGTCGTCTGTACGGAGCTGCCGCAGGCGACGCATCCACCGGTGCCGCCACCCTCGCCGAGGCGCCCGTTGTCGCTTCGCAGGGTCAGGAGACCACCGCTCGTCGAGATCCGGGCGTCCACGCCGTCCGGCACTGTCACAACGAGGTTCGACGCGCCCGCATCGATCCGCACCGCCACGTCGCCGGACGGCTTTGGCAGCACGAGCCGGAGGGTCGAGGCCCCGGTGTTCATGCGAACGTCGGTCACGCGGACGTCGCTCAGGTCGACGTCGAACTCTCCCGCGCCCGAGTTCATCGTGAACGAGGTTGGCACATCGCTGGCGAGGTGTACGTCGATGTCGACCTGGCCGGTGTTGCGGAAGAGACCCTCGGGTCCGACCTGGTCGACACGGAGGTCGGGCCGTGCGGCCGGACCGGAGGTGCGTAGCCGCAGATCCGGATTCGCGCTGTGCGCATCCACGAGATCGGTCGCGCCGCCGCTGACCCGGTAGTGACCGGCGCCGCCGTTTACGGTCACGCTCATCGCGGTCGCGCCGCCCCTCGGCGCGGACACATCGGCGACCCCGTTCCCGCCGCCCGTCGGAAATCCGAAGAAGCCGACCGTGGAACTCGTCGCGGCGAGGGCGAGCCCCGCGACGATCACGAGGATCTCGGCCGCGAGTGTGGGGAGAGGCCACCGCCGCGCGAACGCGATGTCGAGTCCGATGAGGACCAGCAGGAGAGGCCAGAGACTCAGGATCGCGCGCCACGAGACACCGCTGATGAGGCCGAAGTTGCCCATCAGGAACAGCACACCGAGCGCGATCAAAAGAAGCGGCCAGAAGACGCCACGGCGTGCCGTCACGGCCGCACCCGCTGCACGAGCAGCAGGACTCCGAGAGCGATGACTACGAGCGGCCAGACGATCTGCCACTGGACGCCGCGGAAAATCCCCGCGTCGCTCAAAAAGAAGATCACGCCCACGAGGATGAGCAGATAGCCGAAGGCCATGCGTCGCCGCTCGGTCTGGCGCTCGTGGACCGCTGGGTCGATGCTGTCGGGCGTGGCGGTCGAACCGGTCGCGCTCGGCCCGGGATCACGGAAGCTCTGCCTGAAGTCATCGGCCGTCCGTCGCAGCGATTCGGCGACCTCGCTCGCGGTCGTCCCGGCCGATGCGGCGAACCCGCTTGGCGGGCGACCCGGAAGCGGCATCAGGAACACCATCGCGATGTAGGCGATGACGAAGAGACCGCCGCTGAAGATCCCCGCGAGGACGAAGAGCACGCGGACGAGCGTGACGTCGACGGCCAGGTACTCCGCGAATCCACCGCAGACGCCCGCGATCACCCTGTTCGCCGCGCTTCGCTCAAGGCGTGTGGATGGCATTCGTGCGCTCCTTCCGCTGACCGTACTCGTACGCGATCGCGAACATCACCGCGGCGAGCGCCGCGATCGGGATGGTGGGCTGCTCGAACGTCTCGAGGAAGCCGGTGATCGGGATCGCCGTCGCGGCGACGAGCCCGAGGGCGAGCCCGTACCCGTCGGCGAGAAGCTCGGGTGCGATCGCCGTGAGCGCGATCGTCACGCCGACGATCAGCCCCGCGGCCGAGGCCACCGCAAGCATCGCTGAGACAAGCGAGGCGACGGCCACGCTGGGTCCCTCGCGCATGCGCGCGACGAGCGCAGCGGCATCGAGACGCGGAGGCAGCTCCGCGGCGTCCAGACGCAAGGCGCGCCGCAGCTCCGCCTCGGCGAAGAGCCCGGGCTCGTTCTCGAGGGGGCTCATTGAGCGTCTCCGAGTGCCTGGCGCAGCAAGGCGCGCCCGCGCAGCAGCTGGACCCCGACCGTGGAAGGTGGCCGGCCGGTGATCTTCGCGATCTCGTCCACCGAGAGGTCGTTGAAATACCGAAGCACGATCACGACCCGGTAAAGCTCGGGCAGCCCTACGACGGCGGCGCGGATGCGCGCCCTGGCCTCGCGCGCAACAGAGGCCTCCTCGGGCGCCGCCGCCCCGTCGACGATCTCCGCGCCACTCTCGACGTCTACGCGCCGGCGAAGCTCGCGCGAGCGCCTTCGCGCATGGCTGATCGCCTCGTTCGTCGCGATCCGCAGGAGCCAGTGCCGGATCGGCCGCGTCTGGTCGTAGCGCGAGAACGCCCGATATGCCTTCAGGAACGTCGTGCTCGCGACATCGAGCGCTGATTCCCGGTCGCCGGTGATCCGCAGCGCCGCGCCGAAGACCTCCTCCTGGTAGTCGCGGACGGCGTCGGCGAAGGTCACCCTACGCACCCCGGCGATGGCCGGGTCGAACGAACGCAGCGCGACACAGACCGCCATTCCCCCTCAGTACGCCCGTCGGCCCTCCCCTATTTCATCAGCGCCGCCAGCGCCGGACCGGCCGCGGCGGGTACCGAAAAGACCTTCTCTCGGGCGGCACTGCCGCGCTCGATCCTGACGTCAGCCTCGCGGACCCCGAGAGCCCGCGCGATCGCGCGGACCGCGGCGGCGTTAGCGGCGCCGCCGACGGGGACCGCCCGCACCCGCACCACCAGTCGCCCGGCACGGAGCCCGCCGGCCCGATCGACGGCCGCCCGTGGGATCACTCGGGCCGGTACGAGCAGGCGGTCCGGCACGCTACACCGCGGGCGGGAGAACTCGGAGCAGCAACGTCGCGCCGATCTGCACGACGAGCAGCGCGATGAAGGGCGAGAAGTCGACCTCGCCGAGCCGCGGAAGCGCGCGACGGATCGGGCCCTCGAGCGGATCCGTGACGGAAACCACAAGGGCGTCGAGCCCGAATGGAAGCCGCGCGGCCGGGATCCACGCTTCGATCGCCCGCGCGAAGATCGCCAGCGAAAGCGCCCCCGAGAGGACGTTGATGAGGGCTTCGACGAAGACGAGCAGAAGGCATGTACCGCACATTTCTTACAGGGCCTGCCTGAGGATCGCGACGAGGACGGCGCCGGCCGCCTGTATGAGAAGGATCGCGAGAAAGGGCGAGAAATCGACGCCCCCGAGGAAAGGAAGCACACGACGGATCGGGCCGAGGATCGGCTCCGTCACATCCCACACGAACTCACCGAGGCCGAGCGGCAAGCGCAGGGTTGGCACCCACGAAACGACCACGCGCACGAAGATCGCGAGAGCTGCGGCGACCCGTAGGGCCGTTCCGCCGGCGAGGAGAGCTCGAAGAACGAAAGCTGTCCGATCCGCATCCCGGCGTAGAGCGTGATCGGGATCGTGTTGACGTTGGAGAGCTCGAGGGTGATGTGGCCATCCCACGCGGGATCGATGAACCCGGCGGTGCTGTGGATCAAAAGGCCGAGACGCCCAAGTGAGCTTTTGCCTTCCACGCGGGACACGAGATCGTCCGGAAGCCTGAGCCTCTCGCGGGTCGAGCCGAGCACGAATTCGCCAGGGTGAAGGATGAACGGCGTGGGCGTCGGCACCTCGACCAGCTCGGTCACGTCGTCGAGCGGCCTCGCAAGATCGATGAAGGCATGGCGGCTGGAGCGGAAAACTCGGAAGCGATGGTCGAGTCGGATGTCGATCGACGCCGGCTGGACGCAGCGCTCGTCAAAGGGGTCGAGGCCGATGCGGCCCTGGGCGATGGCGGCGCGGATCTCCCGGTCGGAAAGGACCACCGCCTCGGAGTATGGCCGCCGGCGCGGACTAGCGGCGGCGGCGACGCGCGACCGGGGCGAGAGGCTCCTCGATCGGAAGGGTGATCTGCTCGGCCACGCGTCGGTTCCGCGCATCCTCGCGCCGGCGCACGAGTGAAGCAAGCTCGTCGTAAAGAGCGTCGAGGTCCTCGATGCGCGAGTACACGATCTTGAACCGCAGATACGACAGCGGGTCGCGCTCCGCAAGCCGCTCGAGGACCATCTCGCCGATACGCTGCGACGGGATCTCCGATATGCCGCTTCGGCGAAGCTCCACCTCGACGGTGTCGATCAGCCGGTCGACGTCCTCCGCGCCGAGCCCGCGCGCCGCTGCCTTGCCGATCGCACTCGCGAGCTTGCGCCGGTCGAACTCCTGGCGGGTGCCGTCACGCTTCAGGACCTGGATGCGGGCGGACTCGCTCCGTTCGAAGGTCGTGAAGCGCTCCTCGCAACGGTCGCAGACGCGCCGGCGGCGGATCGAGTCGCCGTCCTCCGCTTCGCGAGAGTCGATGACCCGGGTGTCGGGGTTGCCACAGGCCGGACAGTGCACGAGACACAAGATATGGGCGCCCGACCACTAAATCTAGGGGGTGGGCTCGAGAACGCACAGCGCGCCAACCCTGATGGGGCCGGGCGCGCGGCGTCCCGCAGACGCACGTGAGGTATGGGAGCGCTATCGCGCTCCGCTCCGCGTCCGGGGGCCCCTGGGACCCTGCCAAAAAAAGCTAGTGCCCGACGCCGAGAAGGAAGAGAAGGATGATCAGCCCGAGCGGCACGCCGAGCAGCCAGAGCAGGATCAGGATCATCTCGGTTCCTCCTTAAATCCGCGTGGTCCGCTCGCTCGCGTCGGTACGCGAGGACAGCGAGCGAGTTCGGTAATTGGTGAGGGTCATGGGCTCTCCAGACGCCATCCATCCACCGACGACGCCGCCCGTGAGCCCGATGAGCAGCGCAGTCGCCGCGGCCGCAGCGCCGGCCGCCGCCGCTTTGGCAGCAGCCGGATCCACCGCTTGTCCCGGCTGTGTGGGCACCGCCGGAGACGGCGCGAAGGCCAGATACCAGCCGCTCGTGACCGCGCCTCCAAGACTCGCGAGGGCTACGAGGATCACGGTCCCGATCAGGAAGGTGATCGCGCCGTGGAGCATCGCGGGCTCCGCTCGACGGATCCCGGCGACGCGGCCGGCGATCCAGCCGCCAATGACGAATGAGAGGAAGGAACCGAAGACTGCAAAGACAAGAGCCGCAAGACCAATCCCGCTAAAGGACGTGATCCTGCCTGCCGCGCCGGCCTTGTAGGCACCGAAGGCCGTTCCCGCAAGACCGAAGAGGATCACCGCTACGACCGAGGCAAACGCGCCCACCCACACGGCGCTCCAGAACACCGGCCACGCCGCCCACGTCTCCTGGCGGACGGCCGCGCCTGTTTCGCGCATCAACTCAGCACCTCCGCTCGAAAATCGTGCATTTCGAGCATGTCGGGTGCAGGCGACGTGCCACTTTTGGTGAGCGGCGATCAAGCCGCCGGTCACTCAGCTCAACGGCGTCGCAGGAAGCTGGGGACCTCCAGATCGTCGGGGTCGAATTTCTTCGACTCTTCGGCCTTGGTGGTGACGAGCGGCGCGCGCGTTTGCGCGGCAGGGATCGTGGTCGTCATCGGAGCCGCTGCGGCACGCTCGACCGACGGAGCCTGCCGCTTGTAGGGCGGACCCTCGAGCTTGCGGAGCGGGCGCACCTGATCGAACCCGGTCGCGATCACCGAGATCTTGACCTCTCCGCCCATGCGCTCGTCGATGACCGCGCCGAAGATGATGTTCGCCTCCGGGTCGGCGGCGGCGTGGATGATCTCGGCCGCCTCGTTGACCTCGAACAGCGTGAGGTCCGGTCCTCCCGTGATGGTGAAGAGGACGCCGCGCGCTCCGTCGATCGACTGCTCGAGGAGAGGCGACATGATGGCCTGACGTGCGGCCTCGGCGGCGCGCGTCTCCCCCGAGCCATGCCCGATCCCCATGAGCGCGCTGCCGGCGCTCGTCATGATCGTCTTCACGTCCGCGAAGTC
>VBDQ01000048.1 GCA_005889075.1 Chloroflexota bacterium | reverse complement strand
ATCGTCGCGAGCGGCACGGACGCGGTGATCACACGCGCGTTCGCGCGCTCCTCGCTGCCCTGCACGTGCCCACGCCGGCTGTTCAGATCGCCGATGACGTCCCCCATGAACTCCTCGGGGACTATGACCTCGACCTTCATGATCGGCTCGACGATCACTGGACCCGCCTTCGGCACGGCCGCCTTGAGCGCCATGGAGCCCGCGATCTTGAACGCCATCTCGTTCGAGTCGACCTCGTGCTGCGAGCCGTCGACGACGGTCGCCCTGAGGTCAACCATCGGATAGCCGGCGATGACGCCGTTCTCCATGGCCTCCTTGATGCCCTGCTGGACCGCCTTCGACCATTCCTTCGAGAGGCGGTCGCCGCGGATGCCCCACTCGTACTCGTATCCCGTGCCGCGCTCGAGGGGCTCGAATTCGACGATCACGTGACCGTACTGGCCCTTGCCACCGGTCTGCTTGACGTAGCGGCCTTCGCCCTGGGCGGGCTTGGTCAGCGCCTCGCGATACGCGACCTGTGGACGTCCAACGTTCGCGGCCACTCTGAACTCCCTCAGCATCCGGTCGACGATGACCTCGAGATGCAGCTCTCCCATCCCTGAAATGAGCGTCTGACCCGACTCGGGGTCGGTATGCACGCGGAAGGTCGGATCCTCCTCGGCGAGACGCGCGAGTGCCAGCGACATCTTCTCTTCGTCCGCCTTCGTCTTGGGCTCCACTGCGATCTGCACGACCGGTTCGGGGAACTTGATCGATTCGAGGATCACGGGCTTCTCCGGGTCGCTGAGCGTGTCGCCGGTGAAGGTCTGCTTGAGACCGACCGCGGCGGCGATATCGCCCGCTGCGACCTCTTCCACTTCTTCGCGGTGATTGGCGTGCATCAGCAGGATGCGGGAGATCCGCTCCTTGCGGTCCTTGGTGGCGTTCATGACCGTGTCGCCGGAGCGCAGCACGCCGGAGTAGACGCGAAAGAACGCGAGCTTTCCGACGAACGGGTCGCTCGCGATCTTGAAGGCGAGCGCGCTGAACGGATCGTCGTCGGTCGGACGCCGCACGAGCTCCTCGCCATTCTTGGGGTCGATCCCGGTGACCGGGGGCACGTCGAGCGGCGATGGCAGGAACTGCACAACGGCATCGAGAAGCGGCTGCACGCCCTTGTTGCGGAGCGCGGCTCCGGTCAGCACCGGGACGACTTTCGTCGCGATGGTGGCCGCGCGTAGCGCCTTGCGGAGCTCGTCCGGAGTGATGTGGTGCTCTTCGAGATACCGGTGGAGGAGCGTGTCGTCGGTCTCGACGACCTTCTCGACCATCGCCTCGCGCGCCTTCTCCGCGGCGACCTCCATGTCGGCGGGGATCTCGCGGATCTCCGGGTCGGCCGGCTCGTCGCCCTCCCAGTAGAGCGCCTTCATCTCGATGAGGTCGATGACGCCCTTGAAGCGGTCCTCGGAGCCGATCGGCAGCTGGATGACGACGGGGTTCGCGCCCAGGCGGTCGACGATCATGTCGACGCAGCGCTGGAAATCCGCGCCCATCCGGTCCTGCTTGTTGATGAAGCAGATTCGCGGGACTTTGTACTTGTCGGCCTGGCGCCACACCGTCTCCGACTGCGGCTCGACGCCGGCGACGCCGTCGAAGACAACGACCGCCCCGTCGAGCACGCGCAGCGACCGCTCCACCTCGACGGTGAAGTCGACGTGGCCGGGGGTGTCGATGATGTTGATGCGGTGATCGTTCCAGAAGCAGGTCGTCGCCGCGGCGGTGATGGTGATCCCGCGCTCCTGCTCCTGCGGCATCCAGTCCATCGTCGCGGCGCCGTCGTGGACCTCGCCGATCTTGTAGATCTTCTTGGTGTAGAAGAGGATCCGCTCGGTCACGGTGGTCTTGCCCGCGTCGATGTGCGCGATGATCCCGATATTGCGGTAGCGCTCCAGCGGGTACTCGCGCTGCGGTGCCTTGCGTTTGGTGGTCTTGGTCTCGATCACGGCGGTCGCCATCACCACTTGTACTTCGTACTTGCGTGGCTCACTGCGTTCACCACTTGTAATGGCTGAAGGCCTTGTTGGCCTCGGCCATCTTGTGGGTCTCTTCTTTGCGCCGCACCGCGCCGCCGGTGTTGTTCATCGCGTCCATGAGCTCGCCCGCGAGCCTCTCGCTCATCGACTTGCCCGGACGCTTGCGCGCGGCCTGGATGATCCAGCGCATCGCCAGCGAGGTGCGGCGGTCGGCGCGGATCTCCACGGGGACCTGGTACGTCGCCCCGCCGACCCGCCGGGGCTTCACTTCGATGAGCGGCATGGCGTTCTTCATCGCAGTCTCGAACACGTCGATCCCGGGTTTGCGGGTCGAGGTCTCGGCGAGCGTGAGAGCGCCGTAGACGATGCCCTCGGCGGTCGCGCGCTTCCCGTTCCGCATCACGTTGTTGTTGAACTGCTGCAGCGTCGCGTTCGCGTACTTCCGATCGGGCGGACGCCGGCGCTCGGTCGGTCGCGCTCTACGAGGCATGGATCAGGACGCCTTCTTCTTGGGGTTTGGATTCTTCGCGCCGTAGAGCGAGCGGCCCTGCTTGCGGTCCTTGACCCCTGCGGTGTCGAGCGTGCCGCGGATGATGTGGTACTTCACCGAAGGCAGGTCGGGGACACGTCCGCCGCGCACGAGCACGACCGAGTGCTCCTGCAGGTTGTGGCCGATGCCGGGGATGTACGCGGTGACCTCCATCTGGTTGGTCAGGCGCACTCGGGCGATCTTCCGAAGCGCAGAGTTCGGCTTCTTCGGAGTCATCGTGCGGACGATCGTGCAGACGCCGCGCTTTTGAGGCGCGCCGATGCGCAGCTGGACGTGACGACCGCGGAGCGAGTTCCAGGTCGTGCGGAGCGCGGGCGTGTCCACTTTCTTGCCCTGCGGCTTGCGTCCTTTGCGTACGAGCTGCGCGATCGTTGGCACAGGTACTCCTTCTATTGGTGGTCGCGGGCGCGCACGGGCACGCCTTTGACCGGTTCTAGCGTTCAGGCTTTGACTCGTGAGACCGGCGAGCCGCCCCGTGCGGGGACGGTCGCCGAGCGCAGCGCGGCCGCGGTCACAACATCGCGACAGGGCCGATGCGCGAAATGACCGCCCCCGAGGGGGCGGTCACCGTCTCGAAAGACAGGCCGAATAAAGATTTTATCGGGGTTTGCGGCGAGCGGTCAACCGCAAGATGCGAGGCGACGCCGGACGGCCTGCAGCCGGTCGCCGGCTCGGCCGCTGCGGGCAGCCCGCGCGACTAGCATCGGTGCCTTACGGCGGCGCGGGAGGGCGGCGATGAGGGGCCTCGGAGCGATCCTCGCGGTGGTCTTTGTGTCGGCCTGCGGCGGCGCCGGCGGACCCAGCCCAGCCGCGGCAACCTCGGCAGGGCCGAGCGCGACGGCGGCGCCGAGCCCGGTCACGGTGAAGTTCGGGCAGGTCGGGAGTGTCTCCGACGCAGCGATCTTCATCGCCGACGCAAAGGGCTACTTCAAGGAGCAGGCCATCACGCTCGAGGCCGTGCCCTTCACGTCGGCCGCGCTCATGGTCGCGCCGCTCGGCACCAACGAGATACAGGCCGGCGGCGGCGCCCCGAGCGCGGGTCTCTACAACGCCGTCGACCGAGGTGTCCAGCTGCGGATCGTCGCCGACAAGGGCAGCCTCACGTCTGGGCACGGCTACGAGGCGGTCATCGTCCGCAAGGCGCTCGCCGACAAGGTCAAGAGCGCGAAGGACATGAAGGGCCTCAAGATCTCGATCGCCGCCCGCGACATCGTTCCGGAGTACTCGCTCGACCAGTACCTGCGGTCCGGCGGACTCACGGTCAAGGATGTCGAGGTCGTCCCGCTCGCGTTCCCGGACATGATCCCGGCGCTCGCGAGCGGCGCGATCGACGTGGCCTTGCCGACCGAGCCGACGGCGACGCGCATCCTCGACGCGGGCACCGGCGTGCTTCTCACACGGACCGACACCGTCGTCCCTGGCGAGCAGACCGCAGTGATCCTCTATTCGGAGAAGTTCGCGCAGGACAAGGACGCCGCGACGCGTTTCATGGTCGCCTACCTCAAGGGCGCGCGGTACTTCAACGACGCCTTTGACAAAGGCGACGCGACGAAGAAGCAGGACGTGATCGACATCGTGGCCAAGGGCACCAAGCTCGACCCCGCGCTCCTCGCCCGGGTCATCTTCCCCGGCATCGATCCGAACGGAAAGCTCAGCGTCGACAGCCTGATCGCCGCGCAGCAGTACTTCGTGACCAAGGGCTCGCAGACGAAGGCCATCGACATGAGCAAGATCGTCGACGCGTCGTTCGCCGACGAAGCGGTGAAGCGCCTTGGAGGAGCGTACAAATAGGGGATGGCCGACTGGAACAAGAACATCATCGACGAGTTCCACGCGAAGGGCGGGAAGGGCATCGGGCACTTCGGCGACAACCTGCTGCTCCTGACCACCACGGGGGCCCGCACCGGTGAACGGCGCACGAACCCGGTCGCCTTCCACCGTCAGGGCGACCGCTACGTGATCGCGGCTACGAAGGGCGGCGCCCCTTCGCACCCTGCCTGGTACCACAACCTCGTGAAGGACCCGAACGTCACGATCGAGGTCGGCACCGAGAAATTCCCCGCGCGCGCCACGGTCGTCAAAGGCGCCGAGCGCGATCGCCTCTATGAAACCCACGCGAGCGCGATGCCGCAGCTCGGCTTCCGCGAGTACCCGAAGCGTACGAAGCGCGTGATCCCGGTGATCGTCCTCGAGCCGAAGTCCCGCTAGATCCGCACCGCCGACACGGCGAAATGTCGACCGCATGCGCACCGTGTGCTCCACATGCGATGATGTTGGCGTGGCGAAGATGGTGCAGATCCGAAATGTGCCTGAGGAAATCCACCGGACGCTGAAAGTTCGGGCGGCCGAGGCGGGTGTGTCGCTTTCGGACTACCTCCTCGGTGAGGCCGAGCAGCTGGCGGCGACGCCGACAATCGCAGAGCTCAGCGAGCGGATACGTCGCAGAAGGACGGTAAAGCTGCGCGGGTCGTCGGCAAAGATCATCCGGCGCCACCGCGACGCCTAGCTACTCGTCCTCGACGCGTCCGCCGCTCTCGACTACGTCCTCGCGATTGGCGCGCATTCCCGCATAGAAGCGCGCCTCGTGCGGCCGGGTGAGATCTTCAGTGCGCCACACGTCATCGACCTCGAGGTGGCTCAAGCCCTTCGCCAACTGGCTCGCAGAGGAAACATCGACGCGCCCCGCGCCGATGAGGCGCTGAGTGATTTCGGGGACCTCCGGATCCGACGCTCTCCGCACGGCGCGTTGCTGCCGCGAGTATGGGAATTGGGCTCGAACTTGAGCGCGTTTGATGCGGCCTACGTCGCGCTCGCGGAAGCACTCGGTGCGCCGTTAATCACAGCCGACGCGGCGCTTTCCCGGGCGCCAGGGCACTCCGCGAGGATCGAGCTATTCGTCTAGATCCGCACCGCCGACCTCCACGGCACGAGGACGCGCTCGAGCGCCGCGAGAAGCAGCGCGCTCGCGAAGCCGAGCAGCGCGATGACCATGAGCCCCGCGTACATCCGATCCACCTGGAATGTGTTCCAGGAATTCCAGATCAGGTAGCCGATCCCGTTGCGCGCGCCGACGAACTCGGCCGACACGATGATGATCAGCGCAACGCCCATCCCGAGCTTGAGCCCGGCCATGATCATCGGGAGCGCGCCTGGGAGAGCGATGTCGGTGAAGAACATGAGCCGGCTCGCGCCGTAGTTCCGCCCGACGTCCAGGTAGATCCGCTCGATGTTTCGCACGCCCGCCTCGGTGTTGATGAGCACCAGGAAGACGACGGCGATCGCGATGATCGCGTACTTCGAGCCCTCGCCGATCCCGAACAGCATGATCACCATCGGCAGGAGCGCGATCTTCGGGATCGGGAACGTCGCGTCGACCAGGGGCTGCACGATCGCGCGCACGAGCGGCAGGAGCCCGATGGCAAGGCCGAGGACGATGCCCGGCACCGCGCCCAGGACGAACCCCACGGCGATCCGCTCGAGGCTTATTAGTAGGTGCTCCTGCAGCTCGCCGGCCTGCAGGAGCGTGGCGAGGGCGGCGAAGATGGTCGAAGGCGCGGGGAAGAACCGCGTGTCCACCACGCCGACGATGGCTCCCGCCTCCCAGATCGCGAGCAGCACCAGAGGCGAAAGGATCGAGAGCCCGCGTTCGACCGTCCGCCGCGATGGTCGCGCCCACGAGCTCACCACGCTGGCAGATGCGTTGCGGGCCGGCGCGCTCACGCGGCGATCTCGGTGCGAAGCTCGCGCCAGATGCGCGCGAACAGCTCCCCGTACGGAGCGCTCGAGCGCACCGCGGCGACGTCTCGCGGGCGCGCGTAGATCGCGGCGATGTCGACCTGGTCCTTGATCCGCCCTGGCCGCGCGCTCAGCACGACAACGCGGTCGGCGAGCACGATCGCTTCGTCGATCGAGTGCGTCACGTAGACGACCGTCTTGCGCGTGGCGCTTTCCCCGGGCCGCCCGGACGCGCCCTCCCAGATCCTCAGGAGCTCGGCCTGCATGACGAGCTTGGTCTGCTCGTCGAGGGCCGCGAACGGCTCGTCCATGAGCAGGATCTCAGGGTCGTTCGCGAACGCCCGCGCGAGCGAGACCCGCTGCTTCATCCCGCCCGAGAGCTGGTGCGGGAGCGCGTCCTCGAAGCCCTCGAGCCCGATCGCGCGGATCATCGGCAGGACGGCTTCGTATCGCGCGCGGCGCGCGACGCCGCGCGCCTTGAGGCCGAACGCGACGTTGTCGCGCACGCTCATCCACGGGAAGATGCTTTGCTCCTGGAAGACCATCGAGTTGAGCGGCAGGTCCCTGCCCGCTGCACGCTCGACCGAGAACTCGCCGTCGCTCGCGGTCTCGAGCCCGGCGAGGATCCGCAGGAGCGTGGTCTTGCCGCATCCGGAGGGCCCGACGATCGCGACGAATTCGCCGGAGCCGACGTCGAGGTCGACCGTGGCGAGCGCCTCGACGGCCCGCTGACGGACACGGAAGACCTTGCGCAGTCCGCGGATGCGCACCTTGGGACGTGCCGCGGAGGCGACGCTCACGCTCGCTGAGTATGGCGCTAGGCTGTGGCCTTCCTTGAGGATCGACGCCTTTCCCCACATCCTCCCGCGCCGCTACTTCGACCGCATGATCGCCCAGGCCAGCGGCCCCGCGGCCTCCATGCAAAAGCGGACCGCCGCCATTCCTGCGCTCTACGACCTCGACACGCGCTTCCGGGTGATGGACACGTTCCCTGACTACGTGCAGGTTCTTACCCTGGCGTCCCCGCCGATCGAAGCGGTGGGGCCACCGGCGCTCACGCGCGACCTGGCGCGGCTGGCGAACGACGAGATGGCGGAGCTGGTGCGCCGCTATCCGGAACGGTTCCTCGGCTTCGCGGCTTCGCTGCCGATGAACGATCCCGACGCCTCCTTGCGCGAGGCCGACCGAGCCATCAGCGAGCTGGGCGCGCTGGGCGTGCAGATCTTCACCAACGTGAACGGCCTCCCGCTCGACGATCCGCGCTTCGCGCCACTCTTCGCGAGGATGGCCGAGCTCGACCGCGCCATGTGGGTGCACCCGGCACGCGGCGCGACCATGCCCGACTACCCGACCGAGGACCGGTCGAAGTTCGAGCTCTGGTGGGTCTTCGGGTGGCCGTACGAGACCGCGATCTTCATGTCACGGCTCATCTTTTCGGGGCATCTCGATCGGCACCCGAACCTGCGCATCCTCACGCATCACGCCGGCGGCATGGTCCCCCACTTCTCCGGACGGATCGGCCCAGGGCTCGATCAGCTCGGCGCGCGCACGCCGGACGAGGACCGTACCGCGGTGGCGCACGCGCTGAAGCGGCGGCCGTACGACTACTACCGGATGTTCTACGGCGACACTGCGCTGTTCGGCGCGGAGCACGCGCTCCGCTGCGCGATCGAGTTCTTCGGCGTCGATCACATCCTCTTCGGCACCGACATGCCGTTCGACCCGGAGAAGGGGCCGATGTTCATCCGCGAGACCATCGCGAACCTGGACGCCCTCGATCTCTCGAAGGAGGAGCGCGCGAAGATCGACGAGCGCAACGCCCGTCGGGTGCTGGGGCTCCGCGGCTAGGCGAACAGGCGGTGCGACGCCGCTCGCGCGCCCTCCACGAGCGCAGCGAGCTTGGCCCACATGATCGAAGGATGCACGCGTCGATAGAGCGCGCCCTGCGCGAAGCCGCAGTCCGATCCGGCGATGACGTTCTCTCGTCCCACGCGCTCGGCGTAACGGCCGATCCGCTCGGCAATCAGCTCGGGATGCTCGACCGTGTTGGTGGTGTGCGCGATCACGCCGGGGATAAGGATCTTCCCTGCAGGGAGCTTCACCCGCTCCCAGACGTGGTACTCGTGCTCGTGGCGCGGGTTGGCGCCTTCGAGCGCGTAGGCACCGACGGGCACCTTCAAGATCAAGTCGACGATGTCCGCGAGCGGCACATCCGTGGTGTGCGGGCCGTGCCAGCTTCCCCAGCAGACGTGATAGCGGACCCGCTCTGGCGGTAACCCCTTGAGCGCGCGTGCGAGAGCGGCGAGCCTGAGCTCGACGAATTCGCGGTAGCGCTGCGGCGTCGGAGCGGGATCCTGCAGGTCGTACATGACCGCGGTGCGCGGATCGTCGACTTGAAGGACGAAGCCTGCGTCGACGATGGCCCGGTACTCGTGCGCCATCGCATCGGCGATCGCGAAGAGGTAGGCCTCGCTGTCTTTGTAGTGCTCGTTCGGCCGCTGGCCCTCGATCGTTCCCGGCGCGACCGCCGGGAGGAACGCCTCGGCGATGCCGGTGTCGCCGACCGCCGCTTTGAGGTTTGCGATGTCGCGCGCGACCTGCGCCTGTCCTTTGTATTCGATCGGACCTGTGCACACCGCGGTCGCTGGCGGTCCGGGACTCGCTTGGTGGTCGGGGTCGGAGCGGTCGTACTCGTCGTAGAAGTCGGCGAACGCCTTGCGGTCACGCCCGCGGCTGGGCGCGATGCCCTGGATCGGCGCCTCCTTACGGAGCTCGAACCCCGACAGGCGCTCGTTCACGTAGGACGCGAAGTTCGGCTTGGAATACTCGCCGTCGCTCACGACGTCGATCCCGATCTCGGCCTGCTTGCGAACGACGTCGCGCACCGCCCGGCTAACTCTCGCGTCCATGTCCCGGGCGCCGCCGGCGCGGATCGCATCGGCAATCTCAGGGGGCCGCACGAGGCTCCCGACATGCGTCGTGAGGAAACGCTCGGTGCTGCGTCGCATCGCGCCCGGTAGCCTAGTGCGGCGATTCACGGCCGGTCAGACCTTTCGAACATCGACATCCGCGACTGGTTCGTGACGAGCGACCCGAGCGTTCCGCCGGAGCCCTACTAGCCCACGAGAACAAAGAGAGAGGCCGTCCACCGGACGGCCTCTCGCCTATTACGTGCGAGTGGTTACTCCTCGGCTGTCTTGGTCAAATCGGCCTCGGTCGGCTCGGCGACGTCCGCGATGTCCGCGATGTCCGCGATGTCCTCGACGCCCTCCTCGACGCTCTCCTCGTCCTCGTCGTCGTCGAGATCCTCGAGCGAGAGATCCTCCGGCGGCAGCGCCGGCGTGACGACCTCTTCCTCGTCGGTGCCGAAGAGCCCGGCGAGCGCGCGGGCCTTGGGCATCCAGTCGAGCTGCTCGCGGCGTGAGGGCAGGCCCGTCCCAGCCGGGATGAGCTTGCCGATGATCACGTTCTCCTTGAGCCCGAGGAGCCGGTCCTTCTGGCCCATCGTGGCGGCCTCGGTGAGGACGCGCGTGGTCTCTTGGAACGATGCCGCTGCGAGGAACGAGCTGGTCGAAAGCGACGCCTTGGTGACCCCAAGCAGCACCGTCTGCGCCGTCGCGGGCTCGCCGCCCGCGGCGATGGTTCGGGCATTGATCTCCTCGAACTCGAACCGGTCAAAGAGCTCCATCGGCAGGAGCTCGGTATCACCGGCCTCCTCGATGCGCACCTTGCGCAGCATCTGGCGGACGATGATCTCGATGTGCTTGTCGTTGATCGTCACGCCCTGGCTGCGGTAGACCTTCTGGACCTCGTTGACCATGTAGCGGTGTACCGCCTCGCGGCCTGAGATCCGCAGGATGTCCTGCGGGTTGGCCGATCCTTCCGTGAGGAAGTCGCCGGCGGCGACCGTCCGGCCGTTCTCGACGTTGAGGCGAGCGTTGTGCTCGACCTCGTAGACCCGTTCCTCGACCTCCTTCATGGCGATCGAGATCTTCGAGCCGTGGACGCTGACCTTTCCCGACACCGGAGCCGGCATGTCGGTCTTGCCCTTGGTGCGGCGCTCGGGCTTCGCCAGTGGCTGCCCGGCGACGACGTCCGCGCCGTCCTCGACCGCGAGCACGTAGCCCGCGGGAACGCTGATCGGCACGGTGTAGTCCTGCGAGTTGCGAACCACGATCTTTCGCGATCCGTCCGGGTCGCGGACGATTTCCGCGACGCCGTCGATCTCGCACACGATCGCGACCCCCTTCGGGACGCGCGCTTCGAAGAGCTCCTCGACTCGCGGGAGACCCATGGTGATGTCCTTGCCGACGGCGGCGACACCACCGGTGTGGAACGTACGCATCGTGAGCTGCGTGCCCGGCTCGCCGATCGATTGCGCGGCGATGATGCCCACCGCCTCGCCGATCTCCACGAGCTTGCCGCTCGCGAGGCTCCGGCCGTAACACGCGCGGCAGATGCCGTGCTTCGCGTGGCAGCCGAGCGGCGAGCGGACCCGCACGCGCTTGGTCCCGGAGTTCGCGATGGTTCGCGCGAGCTCGAGGTCGGTCGCGTCGCCGCGCTTGGCGATCAGCTTGCCCTTCGGATCCTTGATGTCCTGCGCGACGATCCGGCCGAAGAGTCGATCCGCGAACGGCTCGACCATGCCCGGCTCGTCGGCGTTGATGAAGATGCCGTCCTCGTCGCCGCAGTCCTCCAGCCGGACGATCACGTCCTGCGCGACGTCGACGAGACGGCGCGTGAGGTAGCCCGAGTCTGCGGTGCGGATGGCCGTGTCGGCGAGCCCCTTGCGGCCACCGTGCGTCGAGATGAAGTACTCGAGGACCGAAAGCCCTTCGCGGAAGTTCGAGCGGATCGGCAGGTCGATGATCCGACCCTGCGGGTCGGCGATGAGTCCGCGCATGCCGCCGATCTGGCCCATCTGCTGCGTGTTACCCCGCGCGCCGGACGTGGCCATCATGTACACCGAGCCGCGCCGGTCGAGGGTCTTCATCATCGCCTCGATGACGTCGCGCGTCGCGTCGGTCCAGAGCTTCACCGTCGCCTCGTAGCGCTCCTGCTCGGTGATGAGGCCGCGCTGAAACTGCCGATCGATCTCGGCGACCTTCTTCTCCGCCTCTTCGACCATCTTGGCCTTGTTCGCGGGGATGGCGACATCGTCGATCGAGATCGAGACGCCCGCGATGGTCGCCGCGGCGAACCCGATGGTCTTGATCCTGTCTACGACCTCGGCGGTGACCTCGCCGCCGTAGCGGTCGAAGACCTGCGTGACGATCTCGCGGATGGCGCCGCGGTCGAGGATCTTGTTCACGAACCGCAGGTCCTCGGGCAGGACCGCGTTGAAGATCACTCGGCCGACGGTCGTGTCGACGACCCCACCGTTGTGCGGGACCTTCACCGCCGTGTGGTACGTGACGATGCCCATGTCGAACGCGGACTGGACTTCGGAGAAATCGCCGAAGATCCGGGGCTGCTGCTTCGGATCGGCGTCGAGCGTCAGCCAGTAGGTGCCGAGCACCATGTCCTGGCGTGGCGTGACGACCGGCTGGCCGTCGGCCGGCTTCAGGACGTTGCGCGTCGAGAGCATGAGGTTCTTGGCCTCGGCCTGCGCGGCTGCAGAAAGCGGCACGTGCACGGCCATCTGGTCGCCGTCGAAGTCCGCGCCGAAGGCCTCGCACACCAAGGGGTGGAGCTGGATGGCGTTGCCCTCGATGAGCTTGGGCATGAACGCCTGGATGCCGAGGCGGTGGAGTGTCGGCGCACGGTTGAGGAGCACCGGGTGGTCTTTGATGACCTCCTCGAGGACGTCCCACACCTCGGGCGAGACGCGCTCGACGTAGCGCTTCGCGCTCTTGATGTTGTGCGCGAGGCCGCGCTCGACGAGCTGACGCATGACGAACGGCTTGAAGAGCTCGAGCGCCATCTTCTTCGGGACTTCAGCTTGTGGTTGCCGGTGCCGCTGATCGCGCGGCCGCGCCGGCCGTTGTCCATGAGGGCGTCGACCGCCTCCTGGAGCATGCGCTTCTCGTTGCGGATGATGATCTCTGGCGCGCCGAGCTCGAGCAGTCGCTTCAGCCGGTTGTTGCGGTTGATCACGCGGCGGTAGAGGTCGTTGAGATCGGACGTCGCGAAGCGGCCGCCGTCGAGCTGCACCATCGGGCGCAGGTCGGGCGGGATCACAGGAAGGATCGTGAGGATCATCCACTCCGGCGACGCACCTGAGCGGAGGAGCGCCTTGATGAGCCGAAGCCGCTTGATCGACTTCTTGCGCCGCTGGCCGGTGGTGGTGCGCATCTCGCCCTGGAGCGTGAGCGCGAGCTTTTCGAGGTCGAGCTGCCGCATGAGCTCGAGGATCGCCTCGGCGCCCATCTGCGCACGGAAGAAGCGGTACTTCTCCGCGAACTGGCGGTACTCGGCCTCGGTCATGATCTGCTGGGCCTTGATCGACTCGATCTCGTCGCGGCGCGTGCGGGCCTCATCGCGAACGACCTGCACGTCGGGCGCGATGTCCTGACGCACCACGCCGAGATCCTGGTCGGCGCGCATGCGTAGGTCGGCGATCCGCTTCTCGGAATCGGAACGGGTCTGGTCCTCTTCCTTGCGGCCGGTCTTGACCATCGCGTCGAGCTGTTTCTGGAGGCTTCGCTGCAGCTGCGTGAGCATCGAGCGCGTCACGTTCTCGCCCTTCTCGGCGATCGTGAGCTCGGCCTGCTTGAAGACGATGTCCTTGGACGCCGGTTTGCCGACGTTGTCCTCGAGCTGCTCCTTCACCTTGGACGCGGCGGTCGTGAGCGCGTCGGAGTCGGTAGCGAGCTGTTCCTCCTGCTGCCGGACCTTCTGCTCGGTCGACGTGCGGATACGCATGATCTCGGCCGATACCCGGCTCTCGATGGCGCCGGTGCGGTCGCTGATGGTCTGCTCGAGACGGCGGATCTTCCCCTCCGCCTCCTCCTCGACCTGCTGCAGGACACGGTCGCGCGCGTGATCGTCGATGTGCGTGACCACATACAGCGCGAAGTAGAGGATCCGCTCGAGATTGCGCGGGCTCATGTCGAGCAGGATCCCAAGACGGCTCGGGGTGCCCTTGAAGAACCAGATGTGCGACACCGGCGACGCGAGCTGGATGTGGCCCATGCGCTCGCGGCGCACCTTCGCGCGCGTCACCTCGACGCCGCACTTGTCGCAGATGATCCCCTTGTAGCGGATGCGCTTGTACTTGCCGCAGTAGCACTCCCAGTCCCGCGTGGGACCGAAGATGCGCTCGTC
>VBDQ01000001.1 GCA_005889075.1 Chloroflexota bacterium | reverse complement strand
GGCGTGCTCGTCCTGTCGCATTCCGCCGTGGCCGCCTTCAGCAAGCGCGACCTCACGCTCATGGAGACCATCGGTGCGCAGATCGCGGCGCAGATCGAGGTCGCTGGGCTTCACGAGCGCCTCAAGCGCGCCGCGAACACCGACGCGCTCACCGGCATCCATAACTACCGCTACTTCTACGACCGCCTCGAAGAGGAAGTCGCGCGTGCCGAGCGCCGCCAGTCGGCGCTCGCGGTGGCCTTCTTCGACATCGATGAGCTCAAGAAGGTGAACGACACGTACGGTCACCTCGCGGGAAACGAGGTGCTGCGGGTGCTCGGCCAGACGATCAGCGAGAAGGTCCGGACCGAAGACGTGCCCGCGCGTTACGGCGGCGACGAGTTCGCGATCGTCATGCCCGACACCCCCCGCGAGGAAGCGGAGAAGGTCGTCATTCGACTCATGGAGGTGCTCGACCACGCTGACGTGAAGCTGCCCGGAGGAGGGTCCATCAGGATGCCCGCACGAAGCTGGGGCGTCTCCTCGTATCCTCTCGACGGGCGCAGCGCCGAGGCGCTCGTCGAGAACGCGGACACGCGAGCGTACGCGCGCAAGCGCGGCCGGTAACGCAAGGCGCGGTCGATCAGTTGTTGAGTTGAGGTAAGGGAATGGCGCAGGCGGTTTTGGAGCACCTGACCACCGACGGGCAGATCGCGTTCGTGTTCGCGGCGATGATCCTCACCGCGGTCGGGCTCGTGCTCATGCTCTGGCGCCCGCGCCACGCCACCTACCGGGCGCACGACTGTCGCAGCCTTGGGTGCAAGTGGCTGGAGGACAGTCCGCGCGCCCACTAGCTGGCGCGCGCCCCGGCGAACGGGCTCAGGCCGAACCATCTGCTGAATGACCGGCGGGCGTCGTCGGGCCCCTCGAGCCGGACCGATCCCGCCGCGAGCACGTCGCCGAGACGCACCCGACCGAGCCACAGTGCGGTCAGCGCCGCGACGTCGGCGTCGACGACGAGGTCGTCGTCGAATCCTTCGTCGGTGAAGCAAAGATCCACGGTTGGCGGCTCGATCCGGAGCCAGAACGAGCGCCTTGGTCGCCGGAAGTCGAAGCGGACCACGGTCCGACCTCGCCTGAGCGCCTGGACTTGAACTCGCCGCCGGATGAACCACATGAGGAGCGCGGGATCCAGCTCGCGCGTCGGCAGCTCCGTGCCGCCCCAGCGGTACCCCCACGTGCCGAGCGCCTCGACGACTGGTCGTAGCTCCTGGCCCGCCGACGTGAGGTGATAGGTGAAGCCGCGGCCGCGTTCCGCGGGGCGTCGCTCGATGATGCCGGAGCTCGCGAGCGAGGCGAGGCGCTGTGCCAAGAGGTTCCGCGAGATCCGCGGCAGTCCCAGTTGGAGCTCGGTGAAGCGATGGCTGCCGTTCAGCAGCTCGCGCACGATCAGCGGCGTCCAACGCTCGGCAAAGACCTCGGCGCCACGGGACACCGGGCAGAACTGACCGTAGTCGGGCACGTCGACAGTCAACGCCTCGGCCCGCCGCGCTGCAAGTTCATTTTTTGGGCTTTCGTCTGGAACCGCCGCGTCCGATCGTTCCGGCGGACGAACGAACGGAACGATTCGGGAGGTGTCAGGTGAAACGGCTCGCAGTTCTCATCGTCACCGCGGGGTTCTTCTTGTCGAACGTCTCCGGCGCGCTGGCGACGCCGCCGTCCGGAGTAACGACGGTCTCGATCGGCAAGGCGCGCTTCGTCGACGACATCCATGCGCGGGTGCGGACGGACGTCGACCCGGGCACGAGGACCGATTTCTGGCAGGCGGTGATCGACACGAAGGGCGCGTCGGACCTCGAAGTGATCCAAAACACCATCGCGCCCGGCGGGAGCTTCGGCTGGCACAGCCACCCGGGACCGAGCCTCGTGATCGTGAAATCGGGAACCGCGACCTTCTATCTGGCGAGCGACCCGACCTGCACGCCGCACGTGGTGCAACAAGGTCAGGGATTCGTGGACGAGGGCGGCGACGTCCACATCGTCCGGAACCAGGGCACGGTCGATCTGGTGACCGTCGTCGCGTCGCTCATTCCGGCCGGTTTCGCACGCCGTATCGACGAGCCGAATCCCGGCAACTGCTCCTTCTGAGATAGGCACGAGGGCTCGGCATCCGGCCGGGCCCTCGCGTCCGGAGATATGCGCCCCCGGAGGTGTGTGAGACTTTCCGCCTAACGACGTAGGAGGGGGAGCTCATGGGTGCGGTAGCGGCTGGAGTCAATCTCGACCAGGCGGCCCTCGGCCGGCTGCGGTCCTCATCCAAAGGCGAGCTCGTTTTCCCGAGCGACGCGACGTACGACGAACGCCGCAAGATCTGGAACGGCTCCATCGACCGTCGCCCTGCTCTGATCGCGCGCTGCTCTTCCGTGTCGGACATCGTCGCGGCGGTGCGCTTCGGTCGCGAGACCGACCTACCGACTGCGATCCGAAGCGGCGGCCACAGCTTCCCCGGTCATTCCACGTGTGACGGCGGCCTCGTCATCGACCTTTCACCGATGAAGGCCATCGGCGTCGACGTCGAGAAGCGCACGGCGCGCGTGCAGGCTGGCGTGCTTCTCGGCGAGCTCGACCGCGCGACGCAAGCCTTCGGGCTCGCCGTCCCTGCCGGCATCGTGACCCACACCGGGCTCGCCGGTCTGACGCTCGGCGGCGGGATCGGGTGGCTCATGCGGAAATACGGCCTGACGGTCGACCAGCTGCTGAGCGTCGAGCTCGTGACCGCCGACGCGCGGGTCCTGAGGGCGAGCGCCACCGAGAATCCGGACCTCTTCTGGGGGATCCGCGGCGCCGGCAGCAACTTCGGGATCGTCACCGAGTTCGAGTTCGTCCTGAATCCGGTCGGCCCGACCGTACTCGCCGGTCCGATCTTCTGGCCGATGGAGAGATCCGCGGAGGTTCTCCGCTTCTACCGCGACTGGATCACGGACGCGCCGGACGAGCTCACCACGCTCGTCGTTCACCGGCACGTCCCGCCGCTTCCGGTCATCCCGACCGAGTTCCACGGCCGGCCAGCCGTGACGGTGATCCCGTGTTGGGTCGGTCCCATCGAAGAAGGCGAGAAGATCATCCGCCCGATGCGTGAGTTCATGTCGCCCTTCCTCGATCTCTGCGCGCCGAAACCGTTCCTCACCCATCAATCGATGTTCGATCCGTCCTTC
>VBDQ01000015.1 GCA_005889075.1 Chloroflexota bacterium | reverse complement strand
CGGCTGGTACTTCAGCGGGCGTCTGGCGCACTCGTACATGGACGTCGAGACCGAGCGATTCCGACTGAACGACGCGCTCAAGCACGCGCCCGCCCGGGTCGGCCTGCTCCGAGGCAAGGAGCTCGTATATACGATGGCGAGCCCTGGCCAGCTGGAGCAGATCGGCATGCGCGAGCAGGACGTCGTCGGTAAACCCTTCCGGGCGATCGATCCGGACCCCGACCATCGCGCGATCCTCGAACGGGTCTACCAGACCGGCGAGCCGTTCTTCGCACACGAGATGCCGAGCTCGGTCCGCTTGCCGAACGGGACGCTGGTCGAAGGCTGGTACAACGCCGCGATCGTTGCGACGAAGGACATCGCCGGAAAGATCGACGGCGTCATCTACTACGCGACGGACGTGACCGACCTCGTGCGGGGCCGGAAGCGTCTCGAGGAGCTCGCCGCCGCGGTAAGCGCGGAGCGCGACGAGCTGCAGCAGATCATGAACGAGCTCCCCGAGGGCGTCGTCGTGATGCGCCGCAACCTCACGACGACGCGCAACAAGACCGCCGACGACCTCCTGGGCCGCCCCTTCAGCGGCGACTTCGAGTCCGCGCGCGCCGACTCCGTGCCGCGGCGGCCGGACGGGCGTCCTTACGAGGTCGCCGACTTTCCGGTGATGCGCGCGCTGCTCCGTGGCGAGAACGTCCACGGGGAAGAGATGGAAATCCACAATGTCGCGCGCGGCGAGGATCTGAGCGTGCTGGTGAGCGCCGCGCCGGTGCGACGCGACGGTGAGATCGTCGCGGCGGTCTCGGTCTTCCAGGACATCACCCAGCTGCGCGCGTTCGAACGACAGCGCAGCGAGTTCTTCAGCATGGCGAGCCACGAGATCCGGACACCGGTCACCGCGATCCAGCTGCAGCTCGACCTCATCCAGCGACAGCTCTCAAAAGGCGACGCGACGCAGGTCCGGGAGCTCGTCGCCAAGGCGAAGCACCGCACGAAGGCGCTCACCGCCCTCATCAACGACCTCCTGGACATGACGCGCATCGACGCCGGCCGATTCGGGCTCGAGCTGCAGGACCTCGACCTCGTCGAGCTCGCGAAGCGCGCCGCGAGCGACTACCCCACCGACCCCGAGCATCCGATCCTCGTCGTCGCCTCGACCGGCGAGTTACCGGTCCATGCGGACAACCGGCGTGTGGTCGAGATCCTCGAGAACCTGATCAGCAACGCGGTGAAGTACAGCCCGCGCGGCGGCACGGTCACCGTGGAGATCGGCCGCAGCGGGGACCACGCGATCGTGCGCGTCCGCGACGAGGGCATCGGGATCCCCGAGGACGAGCGCGCGAGGATCTTCGACCGCTTCTTCCGCACGACGGTCGCGAAGCCCTACGGCGGTGTCGGGCTCGGCCTGTACATCTCCAAGGAGATCGCGGAGCGGCTTGGCGGCGAACTCACGCTCGAATCGAGCGGGCCGAGCGGAAGCGTGTTCCGGCTCAGCCTGCCGCTCGTCCGGGCAGAGGTGGGCGCGCCGGCCGCCTCAGGCGTGAATGCGGGAGAGCTCGGGGACCGCTAGCCCAGCTGCTCCAGGGCGTGATGTCGCGAACTCCCCTTCCTCCTCGCGCATGCGCTCCAAGAGATCCAGCGCGAGCCGCGCGCGCCGCACGCGCTCGCGCGAGAGCGCGACGATGGTCGGCTCGAGGTGGCTGCCCGCGGGATAAGGATCGGTCGTGCCGCGCAGACCGAACTTGACATAGACCGGCGCCGCAACGCGAACGATGTCCGCGATCTCGTGGAAGCGCACGAAGCCGCCGAGGTTGTCAGGGCACTCCAGGTAGACGTCGAGCGGCAGATCGATCGCCGCGCGGATCGCCGCGAGCTGCGCGGTCGTTAGGTCCGTCGGCACGTTGATCGTGCTCGCGCCGAGGTCCGCGACGACCCGCGCCGCAGCCGGGTTTGCGACGGGAAGCATCACCGAGACCTTGGCCTGCATCGACGCGGGAAGATCTCCGGAGCGACGCATGGCCGCGAAGACCGATAACACGCCGATGTCCTGGATGAGCACGCTCCGGATGCCGTGCGCGGCCGCGCGGTGTATGTCCTCGAGTACGGCGACGAGCTGCTCGGTGCCCCGTGCGGCCGGAGCCACCAGCGCACCGACCGGGGCCCGGGCCATCGCCGACGCATCCCAGCCGGCGTTCGGGCGCGCGAAGAGACTCATCTCGACCCCGGAACGCGCGCCGAGCCGCGCCATGTCGTCGAGCTCGGCGTCGGTGTGCATGAACACCCCGCTGCCTTGCGAGACGCGGACGACCGGCACGGCGAGCCGCTCCGCTTCCTCGAGTACGGCCTCGAACGCCCGCGGCCCTTCCGTACTCGGGATCTCGATCCGGTAGTGCGCGCCGTCGGGAAAGCGCCTGGGCGAATCCGGGAGATCGTTCGCGTCGCGGTCGGGAAGGCCCAGAGCGGCAAGCGCCCGGCGTCCCGCGTTACGCGCCATTTCGTACCTTCGCGTAGAGCACTGGGCGCTCACGAGTCGGGACGAGGACCGCGAGCGAGGGGTGATCGCGCCGCACGCTGTCGACCAGATGCGCGGGGAAGCCCAGGTTCTGCGGGAACGTGTCGTAGTGCATCGGCACCAGCAAGTCGACCCCTGCGTCGTCCGCGAGCTGCGCCGCCTCGCGGTGGTCCATGTTCCCGACGATGCCGGCGGACTCGCGGAAGTGGTCGCGCCCGTTTATTGGCAGTAGCGCGACGTCGACGTGGAACGCGCGCAGGCGCTCGGCCATGCCGTCATAGGCGATCGTGTCGCCGGCGTGGTAGACGCGGGCGACGCCGTCGTCGAGCACGTAGCCAAGGTAGCGGTAAAGGCCGCCGGAGAGCTCGCGCCCGAATGTGTACGCGTCGGCCATCCCAACCCCATGCCGCGCCGGCACCGGATGGAGCGTGACGCCATCGAGCGCGATCCGCTCGTCCGGCTGCGCGCCGATGATCCGCGCGAGCGGGACGCCGGCCGCCGCGACGGCGTCGACGAGCGGCCTTGGGATGACGAACCGGGCCGCGGGCGACGCGCGCGCGATCGCCGGAAGCGAGGCGAGGTCGAGGTGGTCGTAGTGCTCGTGCGAGCACGTGACCACGTCGACGCTGGTCGCGTCCTCGGGATCGAACGCCGGCGGCGAGATGCGCTCGGCCATCGGCGCGAGGAAGGGATCGAGCAGGAGGACGAGGCCACCGGCGCGGACGGCGAAGCCGGCCTGGCCAAGCCACCAAAGGGCGACCGTGCCGGGCGCAAGGTCGAGCCCGCGGAGCGCGACGGTCGGGCTCGTCCTGACCTGCGTCACTGCGCCGCCGCCTCCACGCCAGAGTCGCGGTGCGCGGCGATGAGCGCGCGGTACCACTCGCCGCTCGCCTTCACGCGCCGGCGCTGCGTCAGGTAATCGGTGTGCACGATCCCGAAGCGCTTGCTCGTCCCGTGCGCCCACTCGAAGTTGTCCATGAGCGTCCAGATGAAATACCCACGGAGCGGGACCCCGGCCGCGATGGCCTCGGCCGCCGCGGTGAAATGGCGCTCGAGGAATCGGACGCGCGCCGGATCGTCGACGCGATCGTTGACGACGACGTCGTCGTAGGCGGCGCCGTTCTCCGTGACGTACATCTCGCGCGGGTGGTACTCCTGGTGAACCCGAACGAGCAGCCGGCGGAACGAATCCGGATGCACCTCCCAGCCGATCGCGGTGTGCTCGCCGGGCGGATCGACCCGATCGGCGAGAAGCGGTCCCTCGCCCGAAGCGCGGACGACGCGGCGCGCGTAGTAGTTCACGCCGACGAAGTCGAGGCTCCCGTCGTAGCCCTCGAGCTCGCGCGCGCGTACGAAGTACGGCAGGTAGAGCGCGGCCATGTCCTGTGGGTATCCGCGCCCGAAGAGCGGATCGAGGAACCAGCGGTTGAGAGAGCCGTCCATCCGGCGCGCGGCTTGGGCATCGGCCTCGGAGGCGGTCGCCGGATCGCACGGCGAAAGGTTGAGCGCGATCCCGACGTGCGCCTCAGACGATCGCGCGCGTATCGCGTCAGCCGCGGCGCGGTGCGCGAGCAGGAGGTGGTGCGACACGAGGATCGCGGTGCGGAAATCGCGGATGCCCGGCGCGTGGACGCCGCTGTGGTGGCCGGCGTACGCGACCACCTCGGGCTCGTTCAGCGTCATCCAGTCTTTGACCCGGTCACCAAGACGTCGGGCGATGAGATCGGCGTACGCAGCGAAGGCCGGGACGACCTCGCGCGACGCCCAGCCGCCCCTCACCTGCAGCGCCTGCGGCAGATCCCAGTGGTAGAGCGTCACGAACGGCCGGATCCCCGCCCGGAGCAGCTCGTCGATGAGGCGCTCGTAGAAGGCGAGGCCGCGCTCGTTGACCGCGCCGGTCCCAAAGGGAATGACCCGCGGCCAGCTGATCGAGAGGCGATACGCGTCGAGGCCGAGCTCGCGCATGAGGCCGACGTCCTCCGGCCAGCGGTGATAGTGGTCGCAGGCGACGTCGCCGGTCTCGCCGGTGGAGATCGCGCCGGGGCGCCGGCAGAACTCATCCCAGATGGAAGGTCCCTTCCCGTCCTCGTCGTGCGCGCCCTCGATCTGGTATGCCGCGGTCGCGGCACCGAAAAGGAAGCTCGCGGGAAACCGGCGGTCGAGCTCGCTCATCGCGCCGGCTCGATCTCGTCCCAGACGAGTCCCATGCGCGCGTTGATCCCGCCATCGACATAGAGGAGCTGCCCCGTGATGTAGTCGGCCTCCGGCGAGACCAGGAACGCCACCACGGGCGCGACGTCCGCCGGGGTACCCATCCGCCGCCACGGCACGCGCGCGGCGGTCCGCTCGCTCGAGTAATCCGGCATCTCGAAGTAGCGCGGCGTCTCGATGAGGCCGGGCGCGACCGCGTTGACTCGGATCTTGCGCGGCGCGAGGTCCATCGCGAGCGCGCGCGTATAGGCGTTGAGCGCCCCCTTCGTCGCCGCGTACGCGGCGTGCCCCGGGAATCCGGCGCCACCGTGTATCGAGCTCACGTTGACGATCGAGCCGCCTCGCTTCGCGAGGTGCGGGACCGCCTGCTGCATGCAGAAGTACGCCGCGCGTACGTTGACGTTGAACAGCTCGTCGTACTCGGCCTCGGTGAGCGCGAGCGGATCGCGTGACTTCGTGACGCCCGAGTTGTTCACGAGGATGTCGAGGCCGCCGAGCTCCGTCGCCGCCTCGTCCACGACGCGGCGGCAATCCTTCACTCGCGAGAGGTCGCCGGAGAAGAGCGTCGCGCGTCCACCGTCGCGCGCGATCTCCATGCACACCTCGCGTGCGCCCTCGGCGCTGTGCGCGTAGTGGATCGCGACCGACGCACCCCGCGCGGCGAGCTCGCGGGCGATGCCCTGACCGATGCCGACGCCGGCGCCGGTGACGAGCGCGCGTCGTCCCGCCAACGTTGGGGGGCTCTGGCGGCTGGGGGGCTTCGCCCCCCAATCCCCCGAGGTCACACGCGCTCCTTCTCGCGGCCGCGCATGTGCCAGCGATCGCCGAAGAGGTTGAGGTGGATGGGCTTGCGCGGGTGCGCCGCGATGACTTCTTCGTCGATCTCGATACCGAGGCCTGGCGCGGTCGGAAGGGGAAACGCGCCGTCGACCACGGCAGGGATCCCACGCGCCGCCTCGCTCACAAAGGGGTCGACGAAGTCGTTGAAGTGCTCGAGGATCTTGAAGTTTGGCGTCGCGGCCGCCAGGTGAAGCGCGGCCGCGGTCGAGACCGGCCCGCCGACGTTGTGCGGCGCGACCATCACGTAGTAGGACTCGGCCCACGATGCGAGCTTCCGCGTCTCGAGGATGCCGCCCATCATCGTGAGGTCTGGCTGGATCACGTCCGCCGCCTGGAGCTCGAAGAGCTCGCGGAACTCGTGGCGCACGTGGATCCGCTCGCCGGTCGCAACAGGCACGGCGACTTTTCGCGCGACCTTCGCGAGCGCTTTGAGGTTTTCGGGTGGTACCGGCTCCTCGATCCAACCGGGACGGTACGGCTCGAGCTCGCGAGCGATCGTGATGGCCTGAGCCGGCGTGAAGCGCCCGTGCATCTCGACGAACACCTCGCCGTCGGGCCCGACGCCTTCGCGTGCGGCCTCGACAAGGTCGATCGCGCGGCGGAGCTCGGCGTGTCCCAGCTCTTGCCACGCGGTGCCGAAGGGGTCGAGCTTGACCGCACGGTAGCCCTTCGTGAGCGCGCGCTTCGCCGCGTCGCGGAACTCGGCGGGCGTGCGCTCCACCGTGTACCAGCCGTTCGCGTAGGTGGGGATCCGCTCGCGTATCGGTCCCCCGAGGAGCCGATACACGGGCTGACCGAGCGCCTTTCCCATGATGTCCCAGCACGCCATCTCGATCACCGCGAGGGCGGACATTGCGATCTGCCCTGCGCGGGCGTAGTCGTCGCGGATCATGCGGCGCGCGAGGGCCTCGATCGCGAACGGATCGGCGCCGATGACATGTGTCGGCACGGCTTCTTCGAGATAGCCGAGGAGCGCGCTGGTGTGGTTGATCATGCGAACCTCGCCGACGCCGCTGATTCCCTCGTCGGTGCGGACGACGACGAACGTGAGGTTGCGCCACGCCGCGCCGAGCACGAGCGGCCGGACCTCCGTGATCTTCATCCCTTGAGCCCCGTCGTGACGATCCCGCGGACGATGAAGCGCTGAGCGAACGCGAAGAAGAGGATGAGCGGCATCACATAAAGGACGACGCCGGCCATCGTGACGGTCTGAAGCGGGTTGCCATGCGGGTCGACGTACGCGTTCGCCATGCGCACCGCGAGCGTGGTGTTGTCCTGGTGGAGCAGGAGCGCCGGGTAGAGATAGTCGCCCCAGACCCAGAGGAACATGAAGATCGCGCTCGCCGCGATCGCGGGTCCGGCGTTGGGCAGGTAGATCTGCAGGAAGATGCGGAGCGGTCCCGCGCCGTCAACCTCGGCGGCGTCGTCGAGCTCGCGCGGGAACGTCGCAAAGAACTGGCGGAAGAGGAAGATCGCGAACGGGCTGCCGCCGAGCGCCCACAGGATCCACGGCCAGTACGAGTTGGTGAGCCCGAGCCGGGCGAAGAGGACGAACTGCGGGACGAACTGGACGAAGGTGGGCACGATGAGCAGCGCGAGCACGAGACCGAACAGCTGATTCCGGCCGGGCCCGCGGTGCCGCGCGAAGCCGTACCCAACGAGCGCGCTGACGATCACGACGATCGTCGCGTACGAGCCCGAGAGGACGAGCGAGTTCAGTGCGAAGTGCATGAAGTCCGCGAGGACGACCGCGAGCTGGTAATTCGGCCACTCGAGCTGCGTCGGGAAGAGCGACGACCCGAACTCCGACTGACGCTTCAGCGACGTGACGAGCACCCAGAAGATCGGCAGCGCGAAGACCACCGCGAAGAACGAGACCGGCACGTAGCGGACGGCGGCCCTTGTCATGCCTCGACCCCGTAGTGGACCCAGCGGCGGCTCGTGCCAAACAAGACGAGCGTGAGCCCGAGCACGACCGCGAACAACAGCCAGAGGAGTGCGGCGCCGTACCCGAACAGCTGCTTGACGAAGATCTCGATGTACGCATGCACCGGATAGAGGTAGTTGTCGAGCGGCGGGACCGTGCCCGGCGAGAGGCCGAGGATCCCAGGCGAGAGCAGCATCGGCTGCACCAGCACCTGCAGCGTCGTGATGATCCCGGTGACGAGGTTGAAGAAGATCACCGGTGTGAGAAGCGGGAGCGTGATGAAGCGCGTGACCTGCGCCGGACTGGCTCCGTCGATCATCGCGGCCTCGCGGTACTCGGCAGGGATGCCCTGCAGACCGGCGAGGAAGATGACCATCCCGCCCCCGGCGGCGCCCCAGATCGTGAAGACCGCGAGCACGAGCGTGGGGTATTCGACGAGCCACCGGATGTTCACGTCGGGCACGACCGCGCCGACGAGCGCGTTCACGAGGCCGCCGGAGGGGTCGACGAAGATCTTCCAGACCCAGGCACCCGCCACGACCGGGATGACGTACGGCAGGTAGAAGATCGTGCGGAAGAGATTCGAGAGACGGATCGGCTGGTCGACCATGAGCGCGAGCAGAAGCTGCAGCACGAGGCCGGTCGGGACGACGAGGACCATAAGGAGGAGCGTGCGAAGCAGAGCGTGCTGCGCCTCCGGATCCGAGAACGCACGCGCGTAGTTGTCGACGCCGACGAACGCCACGTAGTCGAGATTGAGGCCGTCGTAGTTCGTCAGCGACATGAGTAGAGCCCCCGCAAGCGGGACGGCACTGAGGAGGACGAAGCCGAGCAGCCACGGCGAAACGAGCAGATAGAACGTGGCAGCGCGACGGACCGCCCGCCGCCGAAGCAGCGCGGGCCGCGGCATCACCCGCGGCAGAACGTGCGTCGCGCCGGCCACTCTAGCCGCCGATGATGCGCTTGCCGTCCGCGATCGCGGTGTTGACCTCCGACTCGATGTTCTGCACGAACTTGTCGAAGCTGATCGTGCCCTTGAGCGCGGGCTCGAGGTTCTTCTTCCAGCTCGTGGAGAAGGTCTCCTCGCCGATGTACGGGTTGAACTGCAGGATGAAGTCGCTCTTGGAAAGCTCGCCCTGCAGCACCTTCTGCACCTGCTTCTGGAAATCGGTCTGCTGCGGCATCTGCGGATAGAGCGACTTGAGACCCGGAACGCCCCAGCCGCTCTTCGCGCGGTCCTGGGCGGGCTTGCCGCCCATGTACTGCTCGAACACCGCCCAGGCGGCGTCGGGATCCTTCGTTTGCGATGAGATGACCCAGCCGGTCGCGGTCATCGTCGGGTCTCGCCGGACGCCGGCCCATGTCGGCGCCGGCAGCATCACCGTCTTGCCCTTCGTCTTGTCGCTCTCGGCCATCGCGCTGAACCAGTACCCGTACTGAAGGATGGCGATCTGCCCTTCGTTGAAGTCCGCGCCCATCCAGTTGGGGCTCGGATCGATCGGGGTTTCGTTCACGCCGTCGGCGGCAAGATCGTAGAGATAGCGGATGACCTTCGTCGCCTCGGGGTTGCCGGAGATGACCAGCTTGCTGAAGTCGTCGCTGTAGAGGTTCTGATTCTTTTCCGCGAGCATGTTCATCGCGGTACGGTCGATCCACTGGTCGTTGTTCGAGTGAACGAAGCCCCAGTACACGCGCTTGCCGCCGGCCTTCTTGTTCACCTTGTTCGCGAGGGTTCGCAGCTCGTCGTAGGTGAGCGCCGTCGTGTCGCTCGGGACCTTCACGCCGGCGTCGTCGAACGCCTTCGTGTATGCGAAGAGCGTGAAGTCAGGCGACCAGTCCTTCACCATGCCGTACAGGTCGCCCTTGCCGATCTGCTTGCCGTCCCACTTGTAGAAGTTGTTCGCGGGCGCGAGGTCGTCCGGCTTCAGGAGCGTGCTCTTTGCGAAGTACGGCTGGAGGTTCTTCACCATCTTGCGCGAGATGTACTGCGGCAGGCCGGCGGCCTGCACCCGGAACACGTCCGGCGGGTTGCCGGCCGCGAACATCGCGTAGAGGGTGGTCAGGTCGCTCTTGACGACCTCGATCTTGAGCTTCGTCGCGTTTTCCAGCGTCTTTCGGTCGTCGTCGCTGAACTCGTTGGGATCGGTCATTACCGTGACCTTGCCGCTCCCGCCCGTCTTCGGCGTCGGCTGGCACGCTGCGAGGATCGGCGCTGCGGCGGCGGCCGCGGCGAGCGCGCCCGCGCCGATCAAGATCTTGCGACGTGTCGTCGTCAGCTTTAGCTCTTTCACGTGAGGCCCTCCCACGATCGGGCCCTTCGCGCCACGGGACGGGCGCGTTCGTCCCGACCTCTGAGCTGCAATGTGACCGGTAACATAGACCGATTCTTGGCGATGTCAAGAGGTTGGCATCCACATTTTTCGCGTAGAGTCGCGTACACGTGAGGAGAGCGCTGACGAGGTCGGGAACGGTCCTGGTGCGATGAAGGGCGCGACGATCCGCGATGTCGCGCGGCGGGCGCGCGTGTCGCACCAGACCGTCTCCCGTGTCATCAACGGCCAGGACAACGTCACGGCGGAGACGCGCGAACGAGTCCTGCGGGCGATCGGGGAGCTTGAGTACGTCCCGAGCGCCGTGGCGCGGAGCCTCTCGTCGCAGCGCACGCACACGCTCGGGATGGTCACCACCGATGTCAGCGATCACTTCTTTGCCGAGGCAGTCGCGGGTGCAGAAGCGGAAGCCCGAAAGCGCGGCTTCTTCCTCATCATCGGCAGCATCGAGGAAGGCTCGGAGGACGACGAGCGGACCTACCTTCGTCTCATGCTGGAGCGGCGCGTCGAAGGGCTCATCATCGCGGTCCCGCGCCTCCGCCTCGCCGAAGACGACCTGCTCGGCGACGCGGTCGCGCGGCTACCCACCGTGTTCGTGGCCTCCGACGTCGAGCTGCCCGGCGCGGATCACATCGACATCGACAACCGCCGCGGCGGAGCTGAAGCGACGGGGCATCTGCTCGCGCAGGGACACCGCGTCGTCGGCACGATCACTGGCCCCCTTGATTGGCCGTCGGCGCGCTCGCGCCTCGACGGTTACCGCGACGCGCTGCGCGAGGCGGGTCTCGCCGCGGACCGCGCGCTTGTCGAGCCCTGCGTCGACTGGGGCCTCGAGAGCGGGCGGCGCGCGGCCGAGCGGCTCATCGCGTCGAACCCAAAGGTCACCGCGGTCTTCGCGCAGAGTGACCTGCTCGCGCTCGGCGCGATCGCGACGCTGCGGGCCCACGGTAAGCGCGTACCGGACGACGTCTCGGTCGTCGGCTTCGACGACATCGCGGTCGCGAGCGTCTTCGACCCACCGCTCACGACGATGCGCCAGCCGATGCGCGAGGTCGGCGAGCTCGCCGCGCAGCTCATCGGCGATCGCGCGACATCAGCGAAGCGCTCAAAGGGCGCGCGGCACGTGCTCCGCGCGCCCCTCGTAGTCCGCGGCAGCGTGGCGCGGCTCGATGGAGCTGCACGAGCGCGCTGAGCAGGCGGCTACCAGCGCCAGAACATCTCCATCAGCCAGCGACCGATCGCGGAGTCCCTGCCGAAGAAGATCGCCAGCCGCCTTAGAAGATCGGCCTGCTGCTCGCCGGTGCCAATAATGACCGGGGCGGCTACGGCGGCCCGGATCACGCGGCGCAGCAATTCGCGTCGTGTAAGGGTGTCCACGAGCTCACCTCCCTAGCGAGCTCGGAGCACGTGGACACCTCCTCTCGCTCGCTCTTTCTTGTCGTTCATGCGATCTGGCTTGCCGCGCGCCGGCTTCCGCGCGTTCTGAGTCCGAGAGCACCCCGGCGGACCGTCTTCGGAC
>VBDQ01000110.1 GCA_005889075.1 Chloroflexota bacterium | reverse complement strand
ATGAGACAACTCGTTGTCGCAATCACCGCAAGTGTCCTGATTGGTGTGTTTGCCGGTTCAGCCAGCAGCGGAACGACAGGTCAGAAGAATCTCGCCGTAGGTACCGGCACGCTCGATTGTTGCCAAGACCCGATGGTGCATGTAAACGCACAAACGAATCCGAACACCGGCGTGACCAGCGGCACCTTCTACATCAGGTATCCGGCAGAGAGCACGCCCGACGGCAAGATCTTCGAGGTCGGCGGGAGCGTGTCGTGCCTATATGTTGCCGGGAACCATGCCGCAGCCGCCGGACGAATCGAGCGAATTAAGGGGAGCGAGCCGGCGATCTTCATGGAGACCACGCCAACCATGATCGGCGATGAGGTGTCGATCAACGTCCTCGACAATGGTTCGCCAGGCACTCTCGACGAGGCGAACGAAGGTAAGTCAAAGGGTGCAACGAGCTCTCCGACCTGTGGATTCGGGGCCACTATTCCGATTCCGATCAAGCAGGGCAACTACACCGTCATGGCTGACCCGCCCCTGGACCTGCTCGCCAGTCTCGACGCGCTCATCGCTGACGCCGACCTCGCCGCGAACTGTTCGGCGAGCATCGTCTGCTCTGGCACAGGAATGTTCGTGCTGCCGTAACGTCTTGTGGGTCCTGCGGGACCAGCTAGTCCTTGACCTTGCCGCGAGCGCCGCCGTTTTGGGCGGCGCTCGCGCGTTCGTCCCAGCACGCGAAAGAACTGTCATCGATGCTCGCCCCGATCGTGAGGTGCACTGACAGCCTAGTGTCGACCGATGCCCCTCCTCGAGATCCGCCGCCACGCCGAGCGCGCTGATCTCAAGAACAACGAGAGCTCGCTCTCGCCAGAAGGACGCGCGATGGCCGAAGCGCTCGCGAAGCGCGCGCCGAAATACGCGCTCGTGCTTTCGAGCCCGCTTCCGCGCGCGAAGGAGACCGCGCAAATCATCGCCGGACGCCTCGACGGGATCGAGGCGGGCCTCCTCCCGGAGATGGGCGGCGTCATCGGCGACCGCATCTTCGGCGAGATGCGCTCGCTCGACGATTGGGAGGCCGTCCTTGCCGAGCGCGAGGACGCGCGAGCCTTCGCGCTCGAGCAGCTCCAGACCTGGGCGCGCATCGCGGCGCGTGTCGGCGACAACGACCGCGTACTCGCGGTCTCGCACGGCGGGATCATCGAGCTGCCCGCGCTGACGCTCGCGGGACGTCTGCGCGCGCCGCTTCGTGGCGCGGCGTTTGGTTACGGCGAGGGCGTGGTCGTCACATACGCGAAGGGCGCGCCAACGAAGATCGAGGCGCTGCGGATCTAGTCGACGGCGATCGACTCGCGGCGCTTGGTGTTGGTCGCCGACTCGTCGGCCTTCGCGATCCAGTGATCGAGCACCGAGCGGATCGCCATGAGCTGCTCTTTCCGTGCGGCGCGCATGTGCTTGCGCGCGTCAGTCGGAAAGAGCTCGTCGAACAGCGTGCGGATCCCAAAACGATCGCCCTCGCTCTCGAGCACCTTGATCTTGTCCTCGAGCTCCCGAACGCGCGCTTCGAGCTCAGTCGTCGTTGCCATGGTCATCCCCCTATTCGCGGGCCCGAGCGGCGAAGTCGATCCGCAGCGTATTCCCCTCGAACTTTGCTCCTCTCGCCTGGGCTTCGACAAGGGCGCGCGGCAACACGAGGTTGCGCCGCCACGAGCCGACCTGCAAGACGAGCTCGTCGCCGTTGCGGAGGAGGCTCACCTGCTCCTTCGACGTGAACGGCAGGTCGAGCGTCAGGACGTAGCCGCCGTTCTCGCGCCGGACCCGGTACGGCCGGCCGCGGTAGAAGAAGGACGCCGGGTCGCCCTCCTCGAAGAGCGCGGCAGCGACCTTGCGCAGCATCTCGAGGCCGATCACCTCGCGGTCGAAGAACGGCACGGCGCGCACCGGCACCGGCGCGAACGACTCCTCCACGAGCGGCTGATAGCGGCGCTGCGCGTCGTGCCAGCCTTCGAAATAGGCGCCGGCGCCCTCGGGCAGGACGCGGTTGCAGACAACGAGATCGGTCGGGTAACCGAAGAGGTGGAAGTACGTGAACGAGCGCTGCGCCTCTTTGATCACCATCTTCTCGAGGTTGAGGACGAGGCGGATCGAGCTCTTCTGCTCGTCGGCGAGCAGCTCGGCCATGTGATCGAGGCGATGGAAGAGCTCTTCGCCGGCTGCGAACACGGCGTCGTCCGGCACGGGGATGCCCATGACCCGCCGAAGGACCGGACCGGCGATCTGCATGGCCCGTCGCTGGATGGGGAAGATGCGCTCGAGCCACCAGCGACCCGCCTCGGGCAGCGACAGGAGGCGGACCGTCTCGCCGGTCGGCGCCGCGTCGACGACGATGACGTCGAACTGGCCGCTGTCGTGATGCTCCGCGATCCAGAGCAGGCTTGAGAGCTCGTCCATCCCCGGCAGGACGGTCATCTCCTCGGCGAGGACGTCGTCGAGCCCGCGCCAGCGGAACACGCTCTGGACGTAGCGCTGGATCGTTCCCCAGTAGCGGCGGACGTTGTAGTAGACGTCCGACTCCTGGCCCCAGAGGTTATCCACAATCTTCGTCGGCTCGCCGCCCAGCGCGACGTCGAACGAATCGGCGAGCGAGTGCGCGATGTCCGTCGAGATCACCAGGGTGCGCTGCCCGCGCTCCGCGCAGCGCAGCGCGGTCGCGGCCGCGACGCTCGTCTTCCCGACGCCGCCCTTGCCGGTGTAGACGATGATCCGGCTCATCGATCGAGCGTACTGCGACTTTTCGGCGACCGATCCCGATACGCGGTCGACCCCGACCGGACGCGAACGCGCGATACGGTGCGCGCGCCGGTGATGGCCTCGACGCAGGGAGGCCACAGATGTCCAAAGCGCTGTCTCAGCGGGAAACGCAGGTCCTCACACTCGCACGCGCAGGCCACAGCACCAAAGAGATCGCATCCGAGCTCGGCATCAGCACCAGCACCGTGAACTGGCATCGCAAGCTCGCCATGGCCCGTCAGACCGCCGCGCCGTCGATCCGCGACGCCGGTACCCAAGCCTTCCCCCGCGGGAAGTTCCGGGCGTAGCGCTTCCACCCGGAAAAGAGCTCGGTGCCCGCCAGACGCGACGGGCACCGAGCTTCACGATCGGCGGGTCCGTTGACGATCAGACCGCGGCCATCGCTCCAAGACGCGCCCCGAGCTCGCGGACGACGTCGACGATGAGGTCGACGTCCGCTTCGGTGGTGCGCCAATTCACGATCGCGGGGCGGAACGCCAGGGCGCCGCGGTAACGCGTCGTGCCCACGTAGACCCGCCCGTCCGCGAGGAGCTCGGCGCCGACGCGCAGGTTGAGCGCATCGAGGTCCTCGGCTCTCGCGTTCTTCGGGCGATACCGGAAGCAGACGATGTTGAGCGGGACGTCTGCAAGACGCTCGAGGTCGGGAGCGCGCCGCGATGCTTCGGGCCCCATCGCGCCGAACATCGGGTGCTCGCCGGGCTTCGGCAAGTACGCGCCACCGATCGCGAACGCGCCCGCGAGCAGCGAGGCGTCGCGTACGAACGCGAACCCCGAGTCGTACGGGACGTTGAGCCATTTGTGCCCGTCGGCGATCGCCGACGACGCGCGCTCGACACCCTTCGCGAGATGCGCGGCCCTGGGCGTAGCGCGAGCGAAGAGCCCGAACGCGCCGTCGATGTGCAGCCACGCGTCATAGCGGTCGGCCAGATCGGCGAGCGCGTCGATGGGATCGAAGTCGCCCGCGTTCACCTCGCCGGCGTTGCCCACGATGATCGCGGGCGCGCCGCCGAGCTCGCGTAGCGCGCCCTCGAGCGCGGCAAGATCGACGCGGCCGACGTCGTCGCGCGCGAAGCGGCGGACGGTCCCGCGGCCGATGCCGAGCATCGCGAGCGCCTTCGTCGCGCTTGGATGGATGTAGCCGCTTGAGAGGACCGGCACAGCGGGCAGGTCGGCAAAGCCGCGGTCGTCGACGTCGATGCCGTGCCGGCGTGCCCACCAGGTGCGCGCCGCCGCGAGCGCGGTGAAGTTCGCCATCGTCGCGCCGGTCACAAGGACGCCGCCCCAAGACGCGGGAAGCCCGAAGAGCTCCTTCAGCCAGTCGATCGCGAGTTCCTCGCAGCGGGAGCCGATCGGAGTCGAATCCCAGGCCGCCGCGTTCTGATCCCACGCAGAGGTGAGCCAGTCGGCCGCCAGCGCCGCGGGTGTGTCGCCGCCGATCACCCAGTGGAAGAAGCGCGGGCCTGAGGCGCGAAGCGCGCCGTCCGACGCGCGCACGAGCTCGTCGATCGCCGCAAGCGCGCCGTCGCCGTCCTCGGGCAAGCGAGAGGTGAGCGAGAGCGCCGCGTCGTTTGCGCCGGGTCGCCGGGCGCGATCGGCGTCGATATCCGCGACGTAGCGCTCGGCGGCATCGGCCGCGCGCCGCAGTGCATCAAGGACTACGGAGCGCTCGGCGAGGGGATCCGCCACGCCCGCATCGTATTCGCTATGGTGGGCCGGATGTCGAAAGTCGCGGGGGCTCTTCGTCGTGCTCATGTGCGGATGCTCCTTCACGGTGCCTTCCGCGGTTTTGCGGGAGGCGCACGCGACGTCACGCTCGATGCCGCGACGCTCGGTGAGGCGCTCGACGCGCTCGTCCAGGCGCATCCGAGCCTCAGCGAGCGCCTTTGGGACGAACGCGGCAAACTGCGACCGCACCTCGCGCTTTTCGTGAACGAGGAAGACGCGAGGCTGCTCGGCTGGCAAGACGCTCCGCTCAAAGAAGGCGACATCGTGCACGTGATCCCGGCGCTCTCGGGCGGTTAGACAGGGAGGAAGTCATGGCGAAGAAAGTCACGCTCCTCGTTGGAACGAAGAAGGGCCTTTTCATCCTGCGCGGTGACGGCGAGCGAAAGAAGTGGGACCTCGAGGGGCCGCAGTGGTCCCCGATGCCGCTGCACCACGCGGCGTACGACTCGCGCGACGGATCGATGTACGCGGCGGTCAACGCATCGTGGGGCGGTCCGCGCATCGAGTACAGCCGCGACATGGGAAAAACGTGGACGGTCTCTCAGAATCCGTCCTTCCCCGAGGGGAGCGATCGAACGTTCCGCCAGACCTGGCACATCGAGCCCGGTCACGTGTCGCAGCCGAACGTGCTGTGGGCGGGGATCGAGCCGGCGGCGCTCTTTCGGAGCGAGGACCGCGGCGTGACCTGGACCCTGAACAAGGCGCTCGACGATCACCCGTCGCGCGCTAAGTGGACGCCGGGCTTCGGCGGCCTCGGGCTCCACTCGATCGCGATCGACGCGAAGGACCCCAACAAGATGAACATCGGCGTCAGCGCCGGCGGCGCGTACAAGACGACCGACGGCGGCAAGACCTGGGAGCAGGACAACGCGACCAACCAGAGCGAGCGGCCCGACGTCTTCACCTGCATCCACAAGCTGCTCGCGCACCCCGAGGAGCCGGGTCTGCGATTCATGCGCGTGCACGAGGAGGTCTACTGGCGCGATCCGGGCGAGACGACGTGGCGCTTCATCACACCAGGCCTCCCGACCAACTTCGGCTTCTCGGCCGCGATCCATCCGCGCGATCGCTCGACCGCGTACGTGATCCCGCTCGACGGGATGCGCCGCACCGCATCGCCATTCGGCATCGGCGTGTATCGCACCCGCGACAAGGGCAAGACCTGGGACAAGCTCGAGAAGGGCCTGCCGCAGGGCGCGCCCATGGAGACGCTGCGCGAAGGGATGCACAACGACCGGCTCGATCCGATGGGCCTCTACTTCGGTACCGCGAACGGAGATGTCTGGGCGAGCCGCGACGAGGGCGAGAGCTGGACGCGCATCGCGCAGTACCTGCCCTACATCACCTCGGTGCACGCCGCGACGATCGAGTAGGGCGCGAAGAGGCCCCGGCGATCTTGCCGGGGCCTTCCTCGTGCAGGTAGTGGGGTCAGCATTTGCCGTGCATCTGGATGTTGCCGCCCGCGAGGAGGTCGCCGCCGCTCGGCGCGCCCGTCGCGAGAATCTGGAAGTAGTCGGCGCGTCCGGGCTCGCCTTCGTCGACCAAGAGCACCTTGCCGCCGCCCTGATCGGTCGCGGGCCAGCTGAGGATCGCCCCGCCTTCGAACTTTCTCGGGTCGAGTTTGCTCGTGTCGAATCCCTGCGTGGTGGCGGCCGCCGTCAGGGTTTCGAAATTGTCGTACACGACGCCGTACGGGTTGTGGACGTGGAGCGTGAAGCCGCTCGTGGTGTCGCGGTAGACCACGTGACCCCAGTTCGTCTGGTTGCGGCCCGCGGCCGCGAAGTGCTGCTTGTCCATACGGCTCGGATCGATGAATCCGCCGCTCGTGACGAAGGCGTTCTGTCCCTGGCACTGCGCCACGGCGCACGTGATGTCGGCATGCGTGTCCGCGATGAAGAGCTCGGCGACGCCGGGCACGTTGATGTACAGCGCGGTCA
>VBDQ01000014.1 GCA_005889075.1 Chloroflexota bacterium | reverse complement strand
GCCGGAGCGCACGGCCAGGACACTGAAGCGAGCGACGGCCGCGACTGCCGAATCGTCGATGAGCGCCTCGCGATAGACCTTGACCGCGGCATCGGCAAGCCCCGCCGCCGTCTCCTCGACGAGGACCGCATCTCGCGTGCGTCGCTCTTCGCGGAGCGCCTCTTCGCGACGCTTCGACAGAAGGAATGCCCTGCCGGGCGCGGCCGTGGCGATCTCTCCGTCGAGCGCCATCAGCGACGGCGAATCGGCGAGCGTCGTGTCCTCGCGCTCGATCGAGACGATCCACTCCGCCTTACCAACGAGCGTGGTGAGCCGTTGGCGGAACTCGGCCGCGCGGGCGCCGAGCAGGTCGCTGACGCCGGCGGTCCCGCGGTAGATCGCCCCGAAGGAAAGAGGCACGATCGCGTCGGCCAGGCCCAGCAGCGCAGAGTTGACCTCCTGATGCGCCGCCGCCCGCGGCGCGAGCCAGTCGATGTCCTGAAGGTGCTCGTTGAGCGGCCCTTCCTCGAAGTCCGCCGCCGGGACGACGCTTGTCGCGGCGAGCAGCGGGTCGCGGACGATCGGCTCGACGCGGCTGCCATCGATGCCGCGAAGCCCGGCAGCGGCGATCGCCGGCGCGGCCTTGGCATCAGCCACGGCGTACACGTATCGCAACTCGGTCACCGCAGCTCCTCGGGAAGCTCGATCACGACGGTGCGCTCCTCTCCCTCGGCCGGCGCCGACGCCTCGAGACCCTCCCGGGCACGCTGCTTGGCGTACTCGCGGATCTCGCGCAGCCGGGCCAGCAGGTCCGCCTCGCGCCCGCGATAAGCGGCGTCGTCGATGCGCCCCTCCTCGAGATCGAGCGCGAGCTCGAGCAGCGCCTCCTTCACCGGTCCCTCGTCGGTCATCTCCGTCTCGGCGAACTCGACGACCTTGTCGAGACAGAAGCGGATCCCGGCCATCGGCGCCGTCACCGGCAGGGCGAGGAGCTTGAAAATGATCACCGGGCTAGACCCCGGCCGAGCGCTCTAGCTGGAGACGGATCGTGACGAAGTTGTACGGGGGCCACGGCCCCGTTTCCTTGAAGGTCAGCTTGCCTTCGTAGCGCGCGTTGATCTCGCGGACCTTCTCGTCGAAGAACGATGCCTTCTCGCGGGGAACGAGGAACGCCGCGTTCATGATCATCTTGTCGCCGATCACCTTGTTGTGGCGGGACGCGATCGCCGCGTCGCGCAGGTGGTCGTAGATCTCGCGGACGTACGCATCCGACTTGTCGGCGAGGGCTTGCTCGACGAGCCGACCGAGCTGCATGCGGGCGAAGTAGGTCGACGTCTGCTGGTTCGACTCGATCTCCGCCTTGAGCCTCCGGAGCTCCTCATTTTCTTTCTCGATCTCGGCGAGCACGTTGTCGCGATCCCAGTTGACCTTGAGGCCGAACTCGAGCTTGTCCTTCATCTTCTGGAGGACGTCGCGCAGCGCGTCGTACGTGTCCTTGAGGAACTCGATCGTGTCTTCCTCTGTCTTGAAGAGCGTTCCGAAGCTCATCGGCACCGGCGTGAAGCCATTGTCGATCATCACGACCTCGTTGACGTGCTCGTGCGTGAGCGCGTTCTCGCGAGTCGGGTCGTACACCTGAAGGGGCGCCCGGCTGACAACGGCGGCCAGGTCCCGGTAGTGCACCGTGTAGACCTCATCGCCACGCCCGCCGATCCCGATCTTGCCGAAGCCGCGCGGCTCGGCGGCTTCGATGATGCAGTACACGTAGACGCCGCTGGTGGCCTTGTCGCTCGCGTCCGGCGTCGTCGAGATCGTGCTCTCCATCAGACCTCCGATACCGGCGCGAGCTGGAGGAAGTCGCGGGTGAGCTCGTAGAGCTTGTCGCGATCCTCGCGCTGTGCGGGGCGGAGGCCATAGTGATTGATGACGCGGACCTGCGTGTCGAGCCATTCTTTCCAGCAGACCGCGCAGATACGCGCTTCGATCTCGGCGCCGAGCGCGCCGGGGAGCCCTACCTTCCCCGCCCCCTCGCGCTCAAGCCCGCAGCGAGCGCACCGCACGATAGACACAAGCCCATGTTAGCCAGAGCACCTCGCGCTCAGATCGGCCCCAGGCGCGGGAGGGGCGCGTAGCGGAACACCGCGCGGCCGAGGACGTCTTCGACGGCGACCGGCCCGAACACGCGGCTGTCGGTGCTCGCATCGGGACGATCCCCAAGAAGGGTGCACCGCCCGTCCTGCACGCTGGCGACGCGCTTCAAGACGAGGCGCTCAGGCTGTCGCGGATCGCGCGCCAGCACGATCTCGCCCGGCGACGGAGCACCGCCAAGCGGCGCGACGATCAGCCAGTCGCCGTCACGGAGGGCCGGCTCCATGCTCCGGCCCTCGACCGCGACGCGCCGTAGGCCGCCTTTAAGCGCGGGCGGCGACCGCCTTTGGCATGCGCGTGGCCTGCGGACCGCCGGCCTTCGTCCAAACATCGGCGATCTTGTCGATCATGTCGAGAAGCGACTTCGCGTCGGCGATGTCGACCGAGCCTTTGACCTTTGAGCACTGCTTCGCCGCCTTCCAGCAGAGCTCGGTGATCTCGGGGTACTTCTGCACGTGCTCGGGCTTGAAGTAGTCGCTCCAGAGCACGTCGATGTGATGCTTCGCCAGGTCGGCGCGTTCCTCCTTGATGCCGATCGCGCGGGCGCGGAAGACCTCGTCGTTGGACGCGTTGTACTTCTCGATGATCTTGTAGCAGGACTCCGCCTCGATGCGCGCCTGCTCGGGGTCGTAAACGCCGCACGGCAGGTCGCAATGCGCGCGGGCGACCGTCTTGGGCGCGAGGATCTTCGTCAGGAACATGGGCTCCCCCTTACGTCGTCTGTGTGTCCGTTGTATCACGACTCACGGGTTCGCATCCTGCAAAACGAAGTCCATCCGCGTGAAGCCGTTGACGGTGATGTCCTGCGGCGCCAGCGAAACCATGTCTCCCCTGAAGGGCGCGAACGCCTCGATCGTGTAATGACCGGGCGCGACGACCACGCTGTAGGTTCCGCTCGCGTCGGTCTCGGCCCCGATGAGCGGCCCGGCGTCATCGTTGATGTTGATCGTCGCCGCCTCGAGCGGGATGCCGCGCGCATCCCGGATGATCCCGGTGATCCGCACTCCTTTCCGGAGCGTGAGATCGAGGACACGATCGGCGCTGCCGAGGGTCACCCAGTCCGCATCGTTCCACGCGCGCTTGCGCGACCAGAATTCGCTAATCAGGTCGCTGCCGGCGGGAGGCAGGATCTGGACGACGTACGTTTCGGAGCGGGTCGTCACGGCGTACGTACCGTCCGCGGCGGTGGGCCGGCAGATGCGCCCCGTGGGAAAGGGCGTGTCGACGCACACGAGCGCCGTCGCGACAGGCGCGCCGTCGGTGGTCGTGACTTTTCCGCGGATCTGCGGTCCCGGGTCGAGCGTGACGTCGATCGAGCGATCGCGTCCGAGATCGACGACCGACGTGGCGACGCCCTCGAGCAGGTGGTCGTACCACTGCGCCACGAGCCGAACGTTGTCTGGCGGGACGACCCAGAGGTAGTACTGGCCGGGCTCGCGTAGCGCGAGGTATGACCCGTTCTTCTTCGTGCGCTCGCATTCCCATCCCAGCGGGGCCGCGAGCGTCCGAAGACACACCTGCGCGTCCTCGATGGGGCCGCTCGGGCCGCGCACGATCCCGGTGAGCAAGTTCCCGCGGATGAGCGCGACGTCGACGCCGCCTACGTCTGCCGAACGAACATCCACCACGTCCGCTTCGTCGCTCGAGATCCGTCCGCGCGCCCATTGCGGGACAAGCTTCCCGCTCGGCGGACCCGTCACGTCGAGCTTGTATACGTCGGAGCGGACGTCGATCGAGTACGCGCCCTGCGCGGCGCTGTTCGCGCACGTCGGCGACGCGGCGCTCGGCGGGTGCGCGCACACCTGTGCGCCACTTACCAGATGTCCGGCGTCGTCGCGCACCGTGCCGCTGATCGTCGAGCGCGGTTCGAGCGCGACCACGACGGTCGCGTCGCTGTCGACGACGGTGGCCCAGGTCTGTTGCGCCCCGAGCCGCGTGCCCTGTTTCGGAGTGACGTGCAGCGCGTACGTCCCCGGGTGGACCTCCAGGCGCGCCGTTCCTGATGCGCTCGTCTCGCCGCACCCTTCCTGGCGGTCCGCGACCGTCACCGCGCACACCGTCGCACCGCCGACCGGCGCGCCGGCGGGCGCGCTCACCACGACCGCGAGGGAGCGGAGTGGCGCGACCGTCGGCGAAGGCGCCGCTGCGGGTGGGCCCGGCTGGCACGCCGCAAGCGCGAGGACGACCGCGAGCCGAACGAAGTGACGCATGACCCCTATGGTCGCTTAGCTGCGGGCGCTTTCTCCTCCCGTTGGGCGGCGGCGAAGGCTTGCAACAAGACCGATATCTCCGCGAGCGGCCCGGCGACCTCTTCGCCCTGCTCGCGATCCATGAGGTCGCGCATCGCCTGACGGATGGGCTTCGCCTCCGAGAGCACGAGATGTGTCTGCTCGGTGATCGGCATCGACACCCCGCGTCGCGAGGCGGCTTGGAAAGTCGCCTCCGCCGTCGCGATGCCTTCGGCCACCTGGCCGCCGAGCCGATCCGGAATCTCGGCGAGTGGCACTCCCTTGGCGAGGAGCTCGCCGACCATGCGGTTGCGCGAGAACTTGCTCGTGCAGGTGGCGATGAGATCGCCGAAACCGGCGAGGCCCGCGACGGTCAGCGGATTCGCGCCCTCGCCGAACGAGTACCGCGCGATCTCGGCGAGCCCGCGCGTCACGAACCCCGCCTTCGCGTTCTCTCCGTAGCCCATCCCGTCGATCGCGCCGGCGCCGAGGGCGACGATGTTCTTGAGCGCACCACAGAGCTCGACGCCGACGACGTCGGGGTTCGTGTATACGCGAAACATTCGCGTGCCGACGATCTCTTGGAAGTGTCGCGCGGTCGCGGCGTCGACGGACGCGACTACCGTCGGGGCGGGGAGCCCTGCCGCGATCTCCCGGCTGATGTTCGGCCCGGAAAGCACCGCGACGCGGCCGGGCGCGAGCGCCTCGGCCCAGAGCTGGCTCATCCGCCGGCCGTCGTCGGCGAGCCCCTTCGTCGCCGACAGCAGGCGCTGTTCGGCGCGGAGCGGTCGCAGCCGGTCACGAAGTGCACGAATGCCGTGGCTCGGGGCCGCGACGATGAGGTCGTCGCACGCGAGGCCGCGCTTCAGCTCCGCGGTCACCTCGACCTGGTCGGGAATGCGGATGCCCGCCAGGTACTTCCGGTTCTCTCGCCGGGCGCCCATGTCCGCGGCCTGCGCTGGATCGCGAGCCCACAGCACGACGTCACGTCCGCCGTCACGCGCGAGGATCGTCGCGAGGGTCGTGCCCCACGCGCCGGCGCCGAGGACCGCGACGGTCATCGCGAATCTGCCCGCGGCGGGGGTGGCACGGGCGAGCGGGTTGCCCGCGAGCCGTCGGCCGGCCGCGTCAAGCTCGCGCGGGAGCCAGTGGTGGGAAGCGGACCGGCAGGCGAGCGGGCAGCCCCGAGCACGGGACAGGACCCCCGCCGCGGGCAGATCGCTGCCGAGATCACGAGGTGCCGACGCGCGGCTCGACGCCCCTGATGATCCGCTCGATGTTCGCGCGATGGCGGATGAAGACGAACGCGCCTGCGACGACGATGAAGGCGAGCGTCGCCCAGTTGAACGTGAGCCATCCTGTCGCGCTGAAGAGGAGGTATCCGGCGAGCGCGCCGATGACCGAGGCGAGCGAGCCGACCGACACCATTCGCGTCACCGCGACGGCGATCGCGAAGAACGCGACCGCGCTCGCCCATGCAGGGGTCGCGACGAACAGGAGCGCGCCGAATCCGGTCGCGACACCCCGGCCGCCGCGCCCCTGGAGGGTGATCGGCCAGCAATGGCCCGCGACTGCGCAGACCGCGGCGACGGCTTCGGCGACCGCGCGAGTCCCGCTGCCTTCGGGGAACACAAGCTGCGCGAAGACGACCGCGAGCGAACCCTTGAGGATGTCGAGGAGCGCGACGAGCAGGCCGGCGCCGGTGCCCAGCGTTCGGAACGTGTTCGTCGCGCCGGTCGATCCGGACCCGACCGTGCGGAGGTCGACGTTGCGATAGATCTTGCCGACGAGATAGCCGCTCGAGATCGAGCCGATCGCGTATCCGACGAGCGCGACGAACACAAGCGTGGCGATGGAGGTCACTCTCGGGCCCCACGCAGCTCGATCTTGAGCGGGGTACCCGCGAATCCGAACCGCTCGCGGATCTGGTTCTCAAGGTACCGGGAGTAGGAGAAGTGCACCGCCGCCGGACGGTCGACGAAGAACACGAACGTGGGAGCCGGCCCCTTCGCCTGGGTGACGTGGTGGAAGCGGACCTCTTTCCCGTTCCGGTCGGCGGGCGGCGGGTGCGCCGCGACGGCTTCGACGAGCATCCGATGCAGGTCGGCCGTCGCGATGCGTTTCTTGCGCTCGTCCACGACCGCGAGTGCCGCGGCGAGTGCTTCCTCGACACCTCGGCCGGTCTTCGCGGACACGAAGCGATGCTCGAGCCAGGGCGCGAAGTGGAACTCGCGGTCGATGGTGCCCTCGACCGCTGAGGTGTTCTCCGCGCTGTGCGGGACGAGGTCCCACTTGTTCACGGCGAGCACGAGGCCGATATACGCCTCGAGCGCGTAGCCCGCAATGTGCACGTCCTGCGCGGTGAGTCCCTCGGTCGCATCGGTGATGAGGATCGCCACGTCGGCCCGCTCGAGCGCCCGCACCGTTCGGAGCAGGGCGAACTTCTCAATGCCTTCGTCGATCCGGCCGCGCCGGCGGATCCCGGCGGTGTCGACGAGACGGATCTGCCGTTCGCCGCGGACGATGACCGTGTCCACGGCGTCCCGCGTCGTGCCCGGGATCTCGGTGACGACGGAGCGTTCCTCTCCCGCGAGCTTGTTCAGGAAGCTCGATTTCCCGACGTTCGGCCGGCCGACGATCGCAATGCGCGCTTCGCCCGTGTCCGGGCCGGCCTCGCCACCTGGCGCGGGCAGTCTGTCGACGATCGCATCGAGTAGGTCGCCGGTCCCGACACCCTGGAGGGCCGAAATCGAGAAGAGATCGCCGAGACCGAGCTCGTAGAACTCCGCCGCCTGGGCCTCGGTGCGCCACGACTCGGCCTTGTTGGCGGCCAGGATGACCGGCTTGCGCGCGCGACGAAGGCGGTCCGCGACGTCGTGCTCGACCGGGAGGATGCCGTCCTTTGCGTCCACCACAAAGACCACGACGTCGGCCTCGTCGATGGCGGCTTGCGCTTGTTCGCGTACGGCCGTCTCCATCGTGCCCTGCGCATCGTCGAGTCCGCCGGTGTCGACGAGCGTGAACTCGCGGCCGCGCCACTCGACCGGCGCGTAGATGCGATCGCGTGTCGTCCCGGGCTCGTCCTCGACGATCGCGACCCGATCGCCGACCAAACGATTGAAGAGGGTCGACTTTCCGACATTCGGACGGCCGACGACGGCGACGAGACCGCGGGCCATGGCGCTAAGCCTATGCGGCGAGCTTCTCCGCCCGCTCCTTGACCTCGATGAGCGTGTCCATCGGCGTGGAGCAGCCTCCGATGAGGCCGATGCGGGACTCGCCACGCACCCAGTCCGCCTGTAGCTCGGCGGCGCTCTCGATGTGGTACGCGTTGCGTCCCTGCATCTTCGCGAGATTGACGAGCTCGCGTGTATTCGCTGAGTTCTTGCCACCCACGACGATGATGGTGTTCACCTGTTCGGCGAGCTCGCTCGCCGCGTGCTGTCTCTTGACCGTGACCGGGCAGACCGTGTTGAAGACCTTGGTCTCCTGGGCGATCTCGCTGACGTGCGCGACGAGATCCTTGAAAGCCCAAGGCGGCTGCGTGGACTGCGAGACCACCCCGGCCTTCTTCATCCGCGGGAGCTTCTCCCACTCGTCTTTGGTCTCGACCACTGCCGCCTCCGGTGCGAAGCCGAGGAGTCCGACGACCTCGGGATGCTCGCGCGTCCCCAGGATGATCACGCGATATCCCTCGTCAGCAAGCTGCTTGGTGAAGCGCTGCGCGCGCAGCACGAGCGAGCAGGTAGCGTCGATGCATTCGAGGCCTTGCGCCTCGATCCTCGCCCGGGTCTCCGGCGGGATGCCGTGCGCCCGGATGACGATGATCCCCTCCTTCGCGTCGGAGGGGTCCTTGATGACCTTGACGCCTCGAGTGGCGAGCCGTTCGCTGATCTTGGGGTTGTGGACGACCTGCCCGAGGTTGTGCACGGGACGGCCGGTTTCGGCCGCGGCCTCGGTGAGCTCAACCGCCTTCTTGACCCCGAAACAGAACCCGTTCTCACGCGCGAGAAGCACTTCCACGACATCAAGTGTAGGTGGGCGTCCGCTTCTCAGAAGCAGCGGCGCGGAGTCAGGCCTTAGCGGAGCGGCTTTCCGATGAGCCAGTGGTGCCCCGCCGGATCGGCGACGCGGCCCCGCCGCATCCCGTAGGGCTGGTCGTTGTGCTGTCCCGTCGGCGTGATCGTGGTGGCCATCAGTGGGCTCCTCCTGTCGGGGCATCTCGGTACACGCCGCGCATTTCATCGGGTAGCAGCTCCGCCAGCCGGCGCATGATGACGTCAGTCGCGATCTGCGCATCATTGCTTCCAAGATCGCTCGCGCGGAACGGCTCGCCGACCCGAAGCAGGATGTCCCGCCGCCAGAACGCGCCGAGGCGCGCGCGCTTGGTGCCGACGACAGCGATCAAGATGATCGGCGCGTTCGTTCGTAGGGCCACGTAACCGACGCCATTCCTTCCGCGGATGAGCGCGCCGCTCTCGCTGCGATGTCCTTCCGGAAAAAACCCCAGCGGCTGCCCCGCCTCGATCACGCTCTCGGCCATATGCAGCGCGCCGCGATCGACCTCGCCGCGCCGGACCGGAAACGCCCCGATCGAGCGCAGGACATAGCCGATGACCGGGACCTCGAAGAGTTCGCGCTTCCCCATGTAGCGGATCGCGCGGCCGAGCGCGAACTCGATCCAGGGCGGATCCTTCCAGTTCACGTGGTTCGCGACGAGGATGTAGCCCCCCACTTTCGGCACGCGGTCGCCTCGCTCGAGCCTCCACGGGCAGAGGAACGCCGCGAGTGCGCGGACTGGCGGGAACCCGATCCGCCACAACCAGAGTCTTTCCTCGGGGAGGACCGCCGTGTCCGCGCGCGCGCTCATGACGGAATGGGACGTCGTTCGATGACCTGCAGCACGCGTTCGAGCGCCTCGCGGACGGTGAGACCGTCGGTCTCGACGACGATCGCGTCGTCGGCTGCGCGCAGCGGCGATACAGGCCGCTTGCTGTCGAGCTCGTCGCGGCGAAGGATCTCCGCAAGCAGCTCCTGGCGCGAGCGTTTGTCGCCGCGCGCCGCGAGCTCCTCCTCGCGCCGGCGCGCACGCTCGGCCGCGGACGCGGTGAGGAAGACCTTGCGCTCGGCCTCGGGCAGCACGACCGTGCCGATGTCGCGACCGACCATCACGATGCGGCCTCGCGAGGCGATCGCGCGTTGTTGCTCCACCATCACGTCGCGCACGTAAGGCACCCGCGCGACCTGCGAGACGATCCGGTCGATCTCCGGGGTCCGGATCGCCCACGTGACGTCGGCCCCGCCGAGGAGGACGGTGTACGCGCGGCCATCCCGGACGGTCGGCGGTCCGATGGCGACCTTGATCTCACCGGCGAGCTGGGTGAGTCGCGGGCCGTCGTCGGGGTCGATCCCCCGTTGCTGCGCGGCGAGCGCGACCGCGCGGTACATCGCGCCGGTGTCGAGGAAGAGGTACCCAAGACGCTCGGCGACGAGCGCACCGATCGTGCTCTTCCCGGCGCCGGCGGGTCCGTCGATCGCAACCGTGCGCGGCGTCGGCATCACGCGCCACCGAGCGCGCGCACTTCAGCTGGGGTCAGCTCCCGCCACGCGCCAGGACGGAGGCGGCCGAGCACGAGCGGTCCCACGCGGATCCGCCGCAGGCGTAGGACGCGGAGTCCGACAGCGGCGCACATGCGACGTACCTGGCGCTTCCAGCCGGTGACCAGGACCATCCGAAGGAGCGATGCGCGTAAGCCGCGGCTCGCGAGGGTCACGCGGACGGCCCGAGCGACCCCCTCGTCGAGTCCGATCCCCCGGCGCAGTGCCGCGAGCGCCGCCGCGGTGACCTGGCCGGCGACGAGCACCTCGTACTCGCGCTCGTGGCCGTGGCGGGGATGCAGGACGCGTTCGGCCCACGCGCCGTCGTTCGTCATCAGCACGAGGCCCTCGGAGTCCTCATCCAGCCGCCCGACCGGATAGAGGCGCTCCGGAGCGGCCAGCAGATCGACGACGGTGTCGCGGCCGTGCTCATCACGTGCGGTCGTGACGATGCCGCGCGGCTTGTTCAGCACCACATAGCGATGCCGAGCCGGCGCACCCACCGAGCGGCCATCGACGTCGATGCGCGCCCCAGGGGCGACTCGGCTTCCCATCTCGCGGACCACGATCCCGTCAACGCGAACCCGGCCCGCGCGCATCAGCTCTTCGGAGGCGCGGCGCGACGCGACGCCGCGTTCGGCGAGGGCCTTCTGCAGCCGGATCATCCCGTCTCGCGGGGCGCGGTCGGTGCGCCCTCCAGGAGGGCGCCCTCCGGACTGAGCGCCTGCGGCAGGTCGTCCAGGCTTTGCAGCCCGAAGCATTCGAGGAACTCCCATGTCGTTCCGTACAGGATGGGCCGACCGGGTGCTTCTTTGCGACCCCTCTCTTCGATGAGCCGCCGCGACGCCAGCGTGTAGATCGTCTGATCGCAGTTCACGCCGCGGATCGCCTCGACCTCTGCCCGGGTCACCGGCTGCTTGTACGCGATCACGGCAAGCGTCTCGAGGGACGCGGCCGAGACCCGGAGGCGATCGGCGCCCAGATACGCCGCGACGTGTGCCGCGTGCTGCGGCGCCGTCACGATCTGCCACTCGTCTCCTGAGCGCTGCAAGCGCAGGCCCGTCCCCTCGTACGCGGCGGCGAGGTCCGCGAGCGCGCTCTCGACCGCGCGGGGCGTCGCCCCGACGATCCGGGCGAGCTCGCTTCGCCCTACCGGCTTCTCCGCGACGAAGAGCACCGCCTCGATCGCGTTCGCTAGCTCTGAGCGGATGTGCGCTCCCTCCTCGTGATGGCGATATCGGCGAAGAGCTCGTCCTGCGCCAGGTCGATGGCTCCGCGGCGGTAGAGATCGAGCAGCGCGATGAAGGTCACGACCGCGAATCCGACCGTCGGATGATCGCCGAGGAGGGTAGCGAAGCTGATGCGCTCCTGTTCGGCGATGAGCGCCTCGATTCCAGGCGGACGCGAGCGCATCGACCTCGCCCCCGCGAGGCGGGAGCTCGACCGTGCCGCCCTCGCGATGGAACGCGCGCTCGCCGGCGCGAAGCCGCGCGCCGAGCACCGAAGCTCGCTCGCGCACGACGGCATACTCGAGGAGCCGCGCGCGCAGCTCCTCCTCGGACTCACCCTCCTCCTCCGCGAGCGGCGCCAGGCTCGGGAGAAGGCTTCGCGCCTTGAGCAAAACGAGCCGCGAGGCGATCGCGAGGAACGCCGACACCTCGTCCGCCGGCAGCGACGGCATCGCACGCACGCGCACGAGGTATGCGTCGGCGAGGTCGCCCAGGCGTACGGTGAGGATGTCGAGCTTTTTCTCCTCGACGAGCTCGAGGAGCAGATCGAGCGGACCGTCAAAACCGTCGACGCTGACTCGCGGGGCTTGCGATTCCATCATGGCAGCGCCTCGCGATCCGCTCGCGCGAGCAGCCGTTCGTCCTCGTTGCGCGGAGTCTCGTGGTGCCGCGCGATCAGCCGGACCACGCGCGGAGATGAGCCTTCGGCGCGGGCTATCGTCGCGCCGCGGCGCGCGTGATCGAGATAGCGAGCGAACGTGGAATCCCCGCGCGCCAGATGCGTGCGGACGCGAGGTGCGAAACGCGATAGGAGGACTCCGGCGGCGCGGTGCCAGAGACGCGTTTCCGCCGGCTTGGCCCGATCGTGAAGCAGACCGGCGACGACGAGCTCGTGGTCCGCGCCCATGGATCGGAGGATGCGCGCGGTCTCGCTCGCGTGGCGATCGTCCGCCCCGACCGGACCGAGATAGCGGACGGTCTGCTGCAGTCGATGGAGCATCAACTGCCGGTCAGGTACCTGAGGATCGCCTGCGCCGGTTGGTAGACGATCGCGTTGAGATAGCGAAAGCCGAAAAAGAAGATGGCCATGAGCACGAGTGGGCCGTATCCCTCGAAGGTCCTCCAGGTGTGGGCCTCGCGCGGCGGCAGCAACGCGTAGACGACACGAGAGCCATCCAGCGGCGGAATCGGAATGAGATTGAAGAGGCCGAGGACCACGTTATAGAAGACGATGCTCTCGAGGATCGTGAAGTACACGCCGCCGCTCACGTCGACCGCGAAGCGCAGGGGGATCGCGCAGAGACCGGCGATCGCGAAGTTTGCGAGCGGTCCGGCGAGCGCGACCGCGGCCCACGAGGAGCGGCCACCTTGAAGCCGCGATTCGTTGACGGGTACCGGCTTCCCGTAGCCGAACCCGGCGAGGACGAGGAGGAGAGAGCCAAAGGGGTCGAGATGCGCCAGTGGATTGAGGCTCATCCGGCCCAGCAGGCGGCCGGTGTCGTCGCCGAGGCGATGCGCGGTGAAGGCGTGCATGAACTCGTGGACGGTGATCCCGAGGACGATCGCGACGATGAATCCCACGAACAGCACGATGTTCTCTTCGGTGGGATCCCTGATCAGCCCCAGGATGGGAGCGGCGAGCGAGCCGTTCAAGAAGGCGAGAAGCAGCAGGATGAGGATGAGGAGATATGGCCCCTGCGGTCCTCCGAACGGGCCCCCGGCGCCACGAGCGATCACTTGCGATCGAGTCTATGGGCGCGTTCGGATTCCTGAGACAATCGTCGTTAGATCGTCGGCGATCGGGGAGCGTGATGGCGATGGGTCAAGCGGTCTGGACCGGCAGCATCAGCTTCGGGCTCGTGAGCATCCCGGTGAAGCTCTACCCGGCCACCGAGCCGAAGGACGTTCGCTTCCATCTCTACGACCGGCTGACCGGCAAACGGGTGCGCTACGAACGCGTGACGCGTGCTGAAGACGCGCCGACGTTCGAGCCCGAACCGGCGGAGGACGAGCTCGCCGCGACCGAGCCCGCGCCGTCCAGGCAAGAGGATCGAAGCGATCGCGCCGTGGCGCCTTCCTTCGAGACGCGCCCGGTCGAGCCCATGGACGTCGTGCGAGGCGTCGAGCTCCCCACCGGCGATCTGGTCACCGTCAGCGACGAGGAGCTCCTCTCCATCGCCCCCGAGCGCAGCCGCACCATCGACATCGAGGAGTTCGTGGACCTCGCCGAGATCGATCCGGTGTTCTTCGAGAAGACCTACCACGTGGCGCCGCTCCGCTCGTCCGGCGCCGAGAAGCCCTATCTCCTGCTCCTTCGCGCGATGCAGGCTTCGAACATGGTCGGGATCGGACGGTTCGTCCTCAGGACGCGGCCGCACCTGGTCGCGGTGCGACCGCTCGAGAACGCGCTCGCGCTCGAGACCCTCTACTTCGCGGACGAGGTCAGGAACGCGGGCGACGTCACGTTCGGGCTCTCCAGCCTCACGGTCACGGAGCGCGAGGTGAAGATGGCCCAGCAGCTGATCGCCGCGCTCGCCACGCCGTGGCTCGCCGAGAAGCACGGCGACGCGTACCGCGAGGAGCTGTTGGAGCTCTTGCGCAGCAAGCGGCCGACGACTCCCGCCGAGCCGGTCGACGAACCCGCGCAGGCCCCGATCGCCGACCTCATGGCAGCCCTCCGCGCGAGCGTCGAGGCCGCGAAGAAGGGCGGCGCGAAGAAGGCGAGGCGCGCCGGCTAAGGGCTCGCGATCCGCCCGAGAACGAGCCGCCGCGGAGGAACGCGGCGCGCGCTCCAGCGAAAGGCGTCGCGGACCATCGCGATGGCGGCTGAGTCCGCGGGTCGCCCTGCCGCGTGCACATCGGCGTACGGCTGGCCGCTCTCGACGCGGTCGCCGACCTTCGCGTGCAGGACGATCCCGGTACG
>VBDQ01000023.1 GCA_005889075.1 Chloroflexota bacterium | reverse complement strand
ACCTGGACGAGCGGGCCAAGCCCGACCAAGCGCAAGCGCTCGGCGCGATCTTTTCGGGACAAGCCGGAGGCCACCTTGCGGCGGTCGTGCCGCTCATCGGAACGGTCACGGGTGTGACGGCCGCGCAGATCACCTTTGAGAAGACCAACGGCAAACGACATGTGAAGGTAGGCAAGGTCCTCGAGATGGACAGTGAGGAGCTCAAGGGTATGGACGGCAAGACCGCGCCCGTCATCACCAACCCGCTGCTAGGCGTTGTTCCGCAACCAGTGCGCGTCGCCAGAGCCGGACGGATCCGCTACGAAGGTGCTTGGAACTTCGAAGGGTCTGGTTCGAACGGCTTCACGACCGAGTTCAAGTACGAGGCATAACGACTGGCCAGTCCGGCTCATCTGTTCTTAATGGAGTTGGCCGCTTGAATTCCGCGGTCTCCACATTCGAAGATCGCTTCGGGCGTCTGGCATTGACCGCCGCGGCTTTCTCCATGCTCGTTGCGCTCCTGGCGCTTGCCGGCGTCGGTTGGGCATACGTTTCCGCTCAGAGCGGCTCGATGACGATGTCGGTTCGTGTGGACTTCGAGAGCTTCGCGATCTTCCTCGCGACGTGGGTAATCATGATGGCGGCGATGATGTTCCCCTCCGTCGCTCCGGTCGTACTCGTGTATGCCCAGTACTCCCGGCGCCAGGTAGGGGCGTGGCCGCTGCTCGCGACGCTCTTCGTCGCGGGGTATCTGATGATCTGGGGCGCCGTAGGAGTCGGAGCCTACGTGCTCGTGGGGCTGGTTGCGCCGCTCGTCGGCGCGATTCCGAGCGTGCAAGCTGCGCCTCAAGTGTTCCTGGGTGCCGCGATCGGCGCCGGAGGCCTGTACCACTTGACCCCGCTCAAGGAGAAATGCCTCGGGCACTGTCGATCTCCACTCCATTGGCTGATTGGTGGTTTCCGGTCAGGCGCGAGCGGGGCCTTGCGGATGGGAATCGAAGAGGGCGTCTTCTGCGTGGGGTGCTGTGCCGGGCTCATGCTCGTCCTGCTCGCGGTCGGGCTTGCGAGCGTTGGATGGATGGCCGCAGTTGCGGCGGTCATCTTCGTCGAGAAGGTTCTCGCGCCGACCGCGGCCGTCGCCAAGGCGGTTGCCGTGCTCCTCGTGGGATTTGGAATCGCGGTCGCGACGATCCCGACTGTTGCCGAGTTTGTGATGGGCGGGCCGCCGATGTAGTTCGCGGATCGCTGGAGTGCGCTCAGCGCCGGGCCTCGCCTCGCATCGGCCAGTCCACAAGCCATCGCTCTCTCCGCGCCGCCCACCGCGCTAGGCGGCGCTCATCGTCTTCAGCACGTGTGAGGAGCTTGCTTCCCTCGCGCCACCCGGTGCGCCGTAGTAGATACGCGGCCAGACCGACGAGCATCGCGAATGCCCCGAGCGCGAGGAGCGGTGGCGGCGCCTGCAGGCTCAGGTAAGCGCCGGCGAGTGCCGCGAGGACGAGCATGGGGCGCAGGACCGGAATGTTCAGCCGTCGAGCCGGCTTGCGCTGCACCAGCCGAAGCGCGGAGACCGCCGTTGCCACGTAGCACAGTCCGAGAAAGAACACGGAGATCGCGATCAGGCTGCGGAGATCGAAGAGCAGCGAAGCGGCGAGCGCGCACAGCCCTTGGAAGCCTATCCCGAGATATGGAGTGTGAAACCGCGGGTGGATCTTTGCGAATGGCGCTGGGAAGAGGCCATCCTTCGCCATCGCGTAGCTCAGGCGAGCGAGGCTCAGGGTGAACACGTCGTAGACGCCGGCAATCGACACAAGCGCTCCCGCGCTCATCACCACACCGCCGATCGCCGCGGGCAGGCCGAGGCTCGGGAGAAGACTCGCGAGCGCATCGGCGAGCGGGCGCTGCGACGCTTGCGCGGCCTCGGTGGGAAGAGCGATGACCACGCTCGCCGCGGTGAGCAGGTAGAAGATCGTCGCGATCGCCATACCAAGGACGAGACCGAGCGGGAGCGTCCGCTGCGGCTCGCTCACCTCGCCCGCGGGAAGCACCGCCAGCTCGTATCCCGCGTACGCCCAGAAGATGAGTAGGACAGCCGAGCCGAGACCGCCCCACCCAAGTGGCGCGAACGGCGTGACCCGCTCCGCGGCCTGGGCCGAATGGGTAGCGAGGACGGCAAGGCCGACCGCGACGAGAAGTCCAAGCGGGACGAGCTTCGCCACTGTGAGCGCGTCGTTGAGCCGCGCGCCCGTCTGAATGCCGCGGACGTTCACCGCCGTGATCACGCCGACGAGGAGCACCTTGACGATGACGCTGACGGCCGGTGAGTCTCCGATGAAGTACGCAAAGTAATTCGCGAACGCGAGGGGGAATACTGGAAGCGCCACCCACTCGCCGAGGTACAACGCCCAACCCGCAAGGAATCCCGCGAGCGGACCGAAGGCCTCGTGGGTGTAGGCATAGGTGCCTCCGACCTTTGGCAGGATCGCGCAGCACTGCACGAAAGCGAGCGCGGTGAGCGCGGCGAGAAGCCCGGCGACGACCCACGCGACCAGCTGCGCGGGGCCGAGGAACCGCGCACCCATCGCGGAGACGACGTAGATGTCGGCACCGACGATCGCTCCAACGACGAGAAGCGTGAAGTCGAAGATGCCGAGGTCAGCGCGACGCCCTTCTCTCGCCTTCTCGCTCACCTCTCAGGCTGAAGCGTTTTCCCAGTCCGGGAGCGGCCGTTCGTGGAAGAACGCGGCGGCCGCACGTAGGGATCGAGGTTCTCGGCGTATGCGGCCAGCCGGGCCTGTACGCGGCCGTGGACGCTTTCCGGAGGGTACGTCCCGTCGTCCCGCGCCTGGCCCGCCGGCACGCCCGTCAGCAGCTCGATGCCTTCGTCGATGCTCGTCACCGCCCACACGTGAAACTGTCCCGCGGCGACGGCGCCAACAACTTCCGGGTCGAGCATGAGATTGCGTATGTTCGCCTTCGGGATGATCACCCCCTGGTTTCCGGTGAGGCCTCGCGCCTTGCACACGGCGAAGTGACCTTCGACCTTCTCGTTCACACCGCCAATCGCCTGAACATCTCCGCGCTGATCGACGGAACCCGTTACCGCGATGCCCTGATCGATGGGAAGCTCCGCGAGGCTCGAAAGCACCGCGTACAGCTCGGGGCTGGAGGCGCTGTCCCCGTCGACGCCCCCGTAATTTTGCTCGAAGGTCAGACGCGCGGTGAGCCCAAGTGGCTGCCGCTGGCCGTACTTCCCCAGCAGGTAGCCCTCGAGCGTCAGCACGCCCTTGGTATGGCTTGGGCCCGAGAGATGGATCTGGCGCTCGATGTCCACCACCTCTTCGAAGCCGGGTCCGGTGCGCGCGGTGATCCGCGTTGGACGGGCGAACGCGTAATCGCCGAGCTCGCGGACCGCCAGACCATTCACCTGCCCGACGACCTTCGTGTCCGTCTCGATCGCGATCACGCCTTCGTCGATCAGCCGCTGCAGCTCCTCTTCGACGAGGTTGCTCCGCCCGCCGCGCGCTTCGAGCGCCGCGATCACGTCGACCGCGCGTACCGTCGTCTGCGCACGTGCCCGCGCTGCCGCGTCCGCTTCGATGAGGAGGTCTTCCACGAGGCCGAACCGAGCGGTAAGGCGATCGCGGTCTTCAGCCAGCCGTGCTCCTTCTTCGATGACACGCGCCACGGCGTCGGCGGAGAAGCGCAAGAGACCGTGCGTTCGGACGCTCCTCGCGATGAAGGACGCATACGTCTGGATTGCGGCGGGCGTCCGGTCCGTGAATGCGGTGAACTCGGCCTTCACCTTGAACCGCTGCGCGAAATCTTCGTCGCGGTTGCGAAGAAGCGCGTACAGCCTGGGATCGCCGATCAGCACGACGAGTACGCTCAGCGGGATCGGCTCGGGCCTGAGCGTGGCGACGGGCAATGCTGCGTCCTGGTCGGGCGGGCTCTCGACCGTCAGCGCGCGCTCGCGCAGGGCACGCTTTACCGCCCGGTACGCCGATCGGTCCGCAAGCAGGTCTCGCGCGTACATGACGAGGTATCCGCCGTTCGCGCGGTGAATGGTCCCGGCGCGGAGGGACCTGAAGTCCGTATCCATCCCGGCGGGCGAAGCGCGGTAGTCGATCCGACCGACGAGGTTCGGGAACGTCGGGTTCGGCTCACAGACGACCGGAGCGCCCGCCGCAGGGTCCTGCGTAACAAACACGTTGGCTCCAAAGGAGATCCAGATCGCCGGTGCCGCGCCCGAGCCGCTCCGCGCGTCGGCCGCACGGGAGGAGTCGACCCACTCGATGAGCTGCTCGTTGATGGCGTCGACATGGCGAACGACGCCCGGAACCTGGGCGTACTTTCTCCGCAGAGCCTCGAGCCTCCCTCCGACCGCAGACCGCGTGATGGCCGGACCGGGAGCGTGTTCCCGATCATCGGCCTCGATGAGTCTTGGGAGGTCAGCTCGACATTGATCGATCAGCTCATCGAGATCAGCCTTCAGCTCGCGGCCCTTGCCGGCCGGCAGCTCGACCGCGACCGGACGATCAGGCTCGCGGAAGTTTTCGAGATAGCACCAGTCCGAGGCTGCGGGGCGCGCCGCCGCGGCCGCCCGGAGCAGGTCCAGCGTGACGGCGAGGCGGCCAGTGCCGGGGGGCCCAGCCACGAAGACGTTGTAATCAGGCGCGGTGATGCGGAGGGCTAGTTTGATCGCATCCGCCGCCCGTTCCTGGCCTGCGACTCCGTCGAGCGGACTCACGGCTTCGGTTGTTTCGAAGCCAAGGGCGGCCGGGTCGCAGCGCCAGCGCAGTTCTTGGATGGGCAGCAGCTTCGCGCTCTCGGACCGCGCTTTCTTCATCACTATCCCTTCTTTGCACCGCTGCGGTCTTCAGGCCCGCCGGACTCGGCACGCACGGGCTTTGTTTCCGTCTGCGCAAGATCTTGGCGGCCGCGCCCGATCCTGATCTTCCCGAGATGCACTCCGAGCAGATCGAAATGGATGACCCGTTCGTCCCGCCAGCCGTGAGCGCGACGCTCAGGCCTGGTCGCCAAATCGGGCGCCGATCTTCCCGTGAGAGGTTGCTCCTCCGGCTCGAGAAGGCCCTCACGTAATCCGACTGCGACCGCTTCAGCCCGGCTGGACGCTCCGAGCTTCACAAGGATGTTCGAGACGTGCCACTCGGCGGTGCTCTCGGCGATATTCAGCGCGGCGGCCAGCTCTTTCGTGGTGTGTCCTGCCGCGACGTAGCGAAGGATCTCCCTCTCGCGCGGTGAGAGATGCACGGCCCGCCGTGATGCAGAAGGACTGCCACACGGAGACCCCGCATTTTCCTGGGGTGCCCGTGATTTCATGGATACCGCCGACACTCCTTGACGAGCAGCCTCTGGGGCATGAAATGGATCTCAACCGTCTGTACACACGATGTTGCGGTCCGCCCGAGCGAGCGAGGGCCGGAGTGGTTCTGGTGACACGACCTGCACGCCATGACTGACAAGACGGTCACGCACGAGTACGCGGATGTGGTCGAGAGCCTCGTCGCAAAGCGCTATCGTGCGCGCGCCGTCGGACGCGTCCGTTCGGATGGGATGTGGAGGGCTGGATCGAGTTCGTCGATCTCGAAGACGACGAGCGCCTGAGGACGGACATCGAGACGATGCAGCCCAACGAACGAGCATTCCGGTACTGGGCCGCCGGTGTCGGTCCGGCCTATCTTGAGGGTGCCTTCAGGCGCGCGAGCTCGCGCGCGGCCGACGGATCAGCGCGGCTCGACCCGTCGCTTTCGCCCCTGCGACAGCGCGCCGTTCTCGATCCATTTGAGGTGGACGCGATGGGCGAGGGCCTCCTCGCGGCTCAGCTAAGGGCGCTCGATCTGGATCGCATACGCGATATCGCGTTGGCGTATGAGCTCGTTCCACCGAATATGGCGGCATTCGCCACGCGTGCGGAGCTGATCGTGGAGATCCTCGCCACTGTCTCGCGCGCTCGGCGTGAGCCGGCAGAGCTCTAGGGTCCCCTTCCGCTCAGGCTGTTCCGCGCGCCGCCTGACGGTCCGCCACCTCCCGACCGCTCCCCTCGTGCGGCCCGAGCGCACACCGATGATTTCCGACTCGGCGCTTCGTCTAACGTGCCGAGACCCGAATGAGTGGAGGCGCAGCCATGACGAGTGTTGTCGCGACGATCACCATGTCGCTGGACGGCTACATCACCGGACCGAACGACGCTCCCGGCCGCGGGCTCGGCGAGGGCGGCGAGCGTCTCCACTACTGGGTGTTTGGCGGCCCCTGGACCTACGACACGGAGAAGCTTGGAGCGGCGACCGGGAAGGACAAGGAGCATCTCGATCGGATGATGTCAAGCGGCGGAGCGGTCGTCGGCGGGCGCGGCACGTACGACGCGGCCGAGGCGTGGGGCGGAACGAACCCTTGGCCTGTTCCGTTCTTCATCGTCACTCACCACCCCGAGGACGAGCCCGCCGGAAAGGGGTTCACGTTCGTGAACGGAGTCGAAGAGGCCATCCTGCGAGCGCGGGAAGCAGCCGGCGGGAAGAATGTCGACATCATGGGTGGGGCGGACGTGATCCGCCAGGCGCTGCGCGCGGGTCACCTCGACGAGGTCTGGATCACCATCGCGCCCGTCGTGCTTGGCGGCGGCAAGCGCCTCTTCGACGGATTCGATGAGTCTTTCGACCTCGACCCCATCGATGCGACGCAGTCGCGGTACGCCACGCACATCCGGTACCGCGTGCTCCGGCGCCGATAGCGACCTCTCGTCGTCGGCAAGACCAAAGCGTGCCGGATATGGTGACGAACTGAGGAGGCATTTCTCATGGGAGACGTTCATGCTGATCTTTCTGTATCCGAGGTTCGCGAGTGGCGAGGTCAATGCCTTGCTTTTTCAAGCCACGTTGGCCGTGATGGGCCTGGCCACGTTCTCATTCGTGTTCGCATCCTTCTTCTACTACGGCTCCTCGCTTGTAGGCCGGATCGACGATGCCGAGCGGGCTCGCTACTCCCGCCGGGCCGATCGCCTCTGGCTGCTCGGATACACCCTGCTGTTCCTGGATCCGAGCTTGATCCTCTTTTCGATCGGGCTTCTTGCCGTCGGCTCTGCGTGGCTCGCACTCTGGCTGGTGTACGTGGTCTTCGCGATCCGCTACTTCCCCCGCGTCCAGACCGCGCAGAAGAGCTAAGCCTCGTCACGATCGGCCCGCCCACTGAAGCAGGCGCAGCGCGCGCAAGGTGTTCCAGCGGCTGGGCCGGCCTTCGCGCTCGTCCATGTCGAACCCGAGATCGCGGACACGCGCGGTGACCATTTCGCTCTCGTGTGGGTTCTCAAGTGGGAACCGGCCCTCGGCGTCACGTTTGGAGCGAACTAGGTCGATAGCCTCGGCCACGCGCGCATCGGGTGGCACACCCGCGGCGCGCAGATAGTCGAGCCCGCGCAAGACGTCGTAATGCCAGCCGGTCGGGAACGAGAACAGCGTGAAGGCCGGATCGATCAGCTCGCCGCTCGAGAGCCGGCGCAGCATCCGGCGTTCGAGCAGGTATTCCTGCCCTCGCTCACGCGCCGCGGTCACCTCGGCCGATCCGCCTATGGCGCGCTCGTGCTCCAGAAGACCCTCGAGGACGTTGATCGTCGTGTGGAACGATCCGCGGGTCGAGCCGTTTTCCTGCTCGCAGTTCCACCCGCCATCGGCCATCTGCTCGTCGAGGAGCCGCTCGACGATGCCTATCACGTCCACGCCGAAGTACGAGCCGACGGTCACGACGCGTCCGTTGATGCAGGGCTCGACCTCGCCCGCGAACACCGGGTTGCCGTGCCACGGGCCCCGGGAGTGCCACGTTGCGTTGTCGCGGACCAGGCGTATCGCCTTCCGCGCCACCTCGCTCGACGCGTCGAGGCCCATGTCTCGGAGCATCGAGAGGGCGAGCAGCGAGGGCCACTCCGAATCCGACGTGCCGGTGTGCCACAGCCCATCCTCCCGCCGCAGAGCCAGCAGCCGCGCGCCCCAGCCTTCGGTGGCAACCCGGGCACGCTCCGCGGCGACCTGGTCGGCCGGCGCGTCGGTCAGATCGCGCATCGCCTGCCAGCGAATCGCCGGGTCCGAATTGAGCAGCCAGTCGATGACGGACACGATCTTCCTCCCGCGGAGAGTGGCTTGATGGAGGCGACACACTAGCCGAGGCGACCCGACTTCCGATAAGTACGGAACCCTGGTAGTGCCTTGGCGGTGACCTTTAGAGTGCGTTCGATGGTCCCGAGATCTCGCGCACAACTGGCGATGGTGGTCGTCGTCGCGATCATCTTGACCGCATGCGCACCCGCGACCGGTTCGCCTGCGCAGCCGACCGCCACTCAAGACATGGAGACAACTCTCGCTGCAGCGAGCCCGACATCGTCGCCGACGGATGCGCCTCGTACCGTGCGACGGGCCCCCGTCCCTTTGCCAGCGATAGGACCCTCTGATCTCGTCGTCCGGGTCGACTCACTCGGAGAGCTTTGCTGTCCGTCCCCGTCGGTAGTCTTGACGGTCGGGGGCCGCCTCGTGACCAGGGCCGAGGATGGCACGCTCGTCGAGCGCACGCTCACTACCGCAGGAGCACAGCGGCTTCGTGACGACGTACTCGGCACCGGCCTCTTCGACAGCGATCGGCTCGTCGCTCTGGAGCGCGCTCCGGGAGCCACCCCGCAACCGCATGGCATCAGTGCGCGCACGTTCAGAGTCTGGAACGGTGCGCGCACGGTGACCGTGTCGTCGCCGATCCTCGGGCAGTCTGAAGAGATCTTCTACAAGCCCTCGGCGGCGCGCACACAGTTGGACGAGCTTGCCGTCCGTCTGACCGCACCGGAGAAGTGGCTTCCCGCGAGCGCGTGGGTGGCGGCGGGACCCCGGCCGTACGTCGCCGGCGCATATCGGGTGGTCATCTCAACCGAGCCCGTCGGTGGAACTCAGCCGGACGTCGATGCAATCGACTGGCCCTTCACCACGCCTATCACGGACTTTGGCGAGCCCCTCGCAGCATCGAGCCAAGTCTTCGTGCCGATAGGGCCGGGGACCAGGCCGTTGCGTTGCGCGGCACTCGGAGCGGACGATTTTCGCGCGGCTCGTACCGCATTGGAGCGTGCGGGCGCGGCGGTCAGCGATTTTCCTGACGGCTCCTTTAATACGGGCCTTGTCTGGAGGACGGCTGGTACCGGGATCGTCCTCTTTGCCCAGGCCCTCATGCCCGATCAGTCCTCTTGCGGAGACGCCTACTAGCGGCGCCGTTGCCCTGACTCCGGGCCGGTAGATGGGAGCTCTGGCATCCGTACTCAGCGTCGGCCTAGGAATTGTCATGCTGGTGCTCGCTCGCGATAACTCTGCTCGACGTGCGCATAATGCGACGACGCGACATGGCCATCAAAAGCGAAGGGGCCGCTTCGTCGCTGACTCGCGAATGTTTTCAGGGAGCGCAATCGCATGAGCTTCCGCGTGCTACCCAACGCTTCTCGCCGGGTCGGCATGGTCATCGCGACTGGTGCGCTACTCGTCGCTTCCGGCGTGCCGGCATACGCCGATGATCCCCAAGCGCCGCCGCCGTTCCGCCTATCGGGGTTCGCCGCGGAGGGACGCGGGCACGGGCAGGCGACCGTTCCGATCTCTGGTGCCGCGGTGGTCAGCGCCGCGACGCTCGCCGCGACCACGGTGAGTGCCGGCCCGAACGTCGACGTCAACGCTGGCGGCAGCGACGCGACGATCCAGAGTCCCATCGGTGGCGTCACCGTCAATAGCTGCTTCCCCGGAAAGGAGACACCACAGGACGAGACGACGATCGCGGTGAGCCCGGTCGATGCAGCGATCCTCGTCGCCGGCGCGAATGACTACCGGCTCTACGAGCCGAGCGAGAACCGATACGACGGCTCGGGCGGCTTCTTCCGTTCGACCGACGGGGGCGCGACCTGGATGGCCGGCCTCCTCCCCGGCCTCGTGCGAGCGAACGCGATTGCGCCCGGTCCCTACGAGGCTGCGGGCGACCCCTCGGTCGCCGCCGGGCCGAACAACGTGTTCTGGTACGCGAATCTCGCCTTCAACCGCACCGACAACGCGAACTCGGTGGCCGTGAGCCGCTCGGAGAATGGAGGCGCGACGTGGAGCACGAGCTTCGTGCTCCAGACTTCCGCGGCCGACGGCGGGAGAGTCTTCAACGACAAGGAGTGGGTCGGCGCCGACCCGAGCAACGGACTGGTCGCCCATGTCACCTGGACCCAGTTCCAGACATCGCCGAGCGGCCACACGCGGAGCTCGCCGATCGTCATCAGCAACACGACTGATGGCGGGGCGCACTGGTCGGCGCCCGTGAGGGTCTCCCCGTTCCTCTACAACCAGGGCTCGGTGGTCCTCGTGGATGCGACAGGCACGATCCATGTCACGTACGAGGCGTACTCACGTGGCGGCGACGTCGTCGCGTACTCCACGTCGACGGATGGCGGCGCGACGTTCAGCACGAGGGTCCTCGCGGCGATCAATGACATCCCGAGCCCGCTCCCGGGCGCGACCTTCCGCGATTACAGCTTCCCCGCCTTCGCCCGTGACGGCGCAAACCTCCACGTCGTCTGGTCCAACTGGAACGGAACGAACGCGGATGTGCTCTACATCCGCTCGACGGACGGTGGTGCGAGCTGGAGCAGCCCGGTCGCGATCGGCGGCGGCTCGGGCGACCAGTTCTTGCCCTGGGTCGGCTCGAATGGGGGCACGGTTTTCGCGAGCTGGTCCGACCGACCCGCAGCGAACGACACGTACTCGATCGCCGGCGCCGGCTCGTCTGACGGCGGCGCGAGCTGGTCTGCGCCCGTGGCGATCTCGACTGCGACCTCGAACGTGCTCGACGGGAACGCCTTCGGCTACCCGACGTGCGCGTTCAGCTTCATCGGTGACTACAGCGGGATCACGGTCGACGCGAACGGCGTCGCGCACGTCGCTTGGACGGACACACGCAGGGGCAACGACCCGACCGACTCGAGCACGAACGACACGACCGCGGACCAGGACGTCTATACGGCAACGCTCTCGATCCATTGATCGGGACTTAGCCGCTGCGGCGGGGCGGTCTTTGGACCGTCCCCTGTTCGTCATGCACACAGCTGAGGACGATTCGGAGCAGCCGCTCTAGGATGTGCGCCTCGCGGGTCCGTGGGGCGCAGGCCAGTTGTCGAGTGCGCCCGAGTTTTCGGGGGAGGCGTCTAATGCTCAACCAATCTTCCGGGCTATCGCGCTTGGTGTTTCCCGTCGTGGCCGCCCTGCTGCTGGCCGTATGCGGCGGTACGACCGGGGGAACGGGTGGAACTGGCGACGGGAAGTACAACGGCACGATTCACATCGCGTCCTCGACCTGGACCGGCTACGCGATCATCTACGTCGCCAACGCCAAGGACACGTGGAAGAGCCACGGTCTCGACGTCAAGTTCCAAGATGTGGAGGATCCCAACGATCGCCTCCTCGCGCTGACCGCGGGCCGGTTGGAAGGCATGGCCTCCACCGTCGATGCGTTCGCGCGCGCACAGGCCAATGGCGTGCCCGCCGTCGAAGTCTTTCCGATCGACGCCTCCGTCGGCGGTGACGGCATCCTTGCCAAGAGCACCATCAAGACGGTGCAGGACCTCAAGGGTCAGAAGGTCGCCGTCAACCAGGGATCGGTGTCGGAGTGGTTCCTCGCGCAGGTCCTCAAGAAGAACGGCCTATCGCTGTCGGACGTCACCGAGCAGAACATGAAGTCGGGCGAGGCCGGCGCCGCGTTCGTCGCCGGGCAGGTCGACGTCGCGGTCACCTGGGAGCCGTGGCTCAGCAAGGCCAAAGCGCGCGCGGACGGGCGCGTTCTGGTCTCTTCAAAGGAATACCCGGATCTGATCATGGACAGCTTCGCCTTCCGGGCAGACTTCGTCGACAAGTACCCAGGCACCGTGAAGGAGTTCATGAAGGCGTACTACGACGCGTTCAGCTGGTTCCAGCAGAACACAAACGACGGCTTGAACATCGTGGGCAAAGCGACCGAGGAGAAGCCCGAGGACGTGAAGGCCGACCTCGACACGCTCACGCTGTTCGACCTCAAGACCGGTAAGACCATCATGGGGACCAAGAGCAACCCGGGGAAGATCGCCGACAACCACAAGGCGGCCGGTGACTTCTGGAAGACGCAGGGAAAGATCGATACGCCGGTCAAGCCCGAGAGCGCGATCAATCCCGACTTCATCAACTCGCTGTAGAGGGGACCAATGAGTCGGGTCGGGGCGACCCGAACAGCTCAGGTGCCGTCGGCGGCCGCTCCGCGGCGGCGCCAGGGCTTCCTCCGCACGTACCTGACGCCGAAACAGGCCATCCCGGCTCAGGCCCGGCTTGCGCTCGCCGTGGGCAGCTTCGTCTTCATCGTCGGTGTGTGGTCCGGCCTCGCCGCGCTCGTGCAGAACCCGCTCTTCGTGCCGAGCCCCTATCAGGTGGTCACGACCTGGTGGGACATGATGGTCAACCTCGGCTTCTACAACGACGTGGCGTGGAGCGCCTTCCGGATCTTGGCCGGCTTTCTCCTCGCGGCGGTGATGGCGGTGCCGCTCGGCCTGCTGATGGGATCGTTCGAGGCCGTGCGCTCCTTCTTCAATCCCTCGATCAACGCAATCCGCTACATGCCGGCTTCCGCGTTCATTCCTCTTCTGCTCCTGCTCCAAGGACTGGGGGAAGACGAGAAGATCACGATCATCTGGATCGGCGTGTTCTTCCAGCTCGTGCTCATCGTGATGGACATCGCGCATCGGGTCCCGGCGGAGATGCTGAACGTCGCTTACACGCTGGGCGCGTCTCGCTGGACCGTCTTCTACAAGGTGTTCTTGCCGGCGACGTTCCCGGAGGTCGTCGACGCGCTCCGCATCACCATGGGCTGGGCGTGGACCTACCTCATCGTCGCCGAGCTGGTCGCCGCGGAGCACGGCATCGGCAGCTTCATCCTGATCGCCGAGCGCTACCTGCGGGCTGACCGCATCATCGCCGCGATCATCACCATCGGCATCCTCGGACTGATCACCGACGCGGTCTTCGCGGTCGCCCATCGTGTTGCGTTTCCCTACGTCGAGAAGGTCCACCAGTGAGCGAGATCGCCATCCGCGACGTCGCCATGCGCTTCGCAACGCGCCACGGCGAGGTCAGGGCCCTCGAGCGCATCTCGGTCACGGTGCCGGACGGCCAGTTCGCGTGCATCGTCGGCCCGTCGGGCTGCGGGAAATCGACGCTCCTGATGGTCGCGGCGGGCCTCGTCACGCCCACGGAAGGCGAAGTGCTCGTGAACGGAAAGCCAACGTTCGAGCCCGGGGCCGATCGGGGAATGGTGTTCCAGTCCTACTCGCTCTATCCGTGGCTCTCGGTGCGTCGCAACATCGAGTTCGGGCCGGAGATAAAGAGGGTGGCCGTTGCCGATCGTCGCAAAACATCGGCCGAGCTTATCCACCTCATGAAGCTCGATGGCTTCGCCGACGCCTATCCGAAAGCGCTCTCGGGAGGGATGAAGCAGCGTGTCGCCATCGCGCGCGCGCTGGCGAGCGACCCTGAGGTGCTGCTGATGGACGAGCCGTTCGGCGCGCTGGACGCGCAGACCCGCCAGATCATGCAGGAGCTGCTCACGGACATTTGGCAGCGCTACCGCAAGACGGTGGTCTTCGTCACGCACGACATCGAGGAGGCGATCTTCCTCGGCGACGTCATCTATGTCATGACGAGCCGGCCGGGTCGGATCCGGACAACGCTCAAGGTCGACATCCCGCGGCCGCGGACGTTCGACACGCTGACCGGCCAGCGATTCGCGCAGCTGCGCAACCAGGTCGTGGGGATCATCCACGAAGAGAGCCTCAAGGCCGTGGAGTCCGAGCTGATCGGTGCCTGAGATCCGTCGCCCGACGCGCTACCGGCCGGTCGACGCGATGCGGGCTCCGAGGTTCACCGGCATCGGGACATTCATGCGCCTTCCCAACGTCACCGACATGGATAGCGTGGACGCGGCGTTCCTCGGCATCCCGTTCGATACGGCGGTCACCTATCGGATCGGCGGTCGATTCGCGCCGGCGGCCATCCGCGAGGCGTCTCGATTGCTGCGGCCGTACAACGTCGAGCAAGACGTCGAGATCTTCGAACACGTGTCCGCCGTCGACGCGGGCGATCTCGCCGTGATCCCCGGGAACGTGGAGGCCTCTTACGAAGTGATCGACAAAGGGCTCGGCCCGATCCTCGCTGCCGAGGTCGTTCCGCTCGCCATCGGAGGAGACCATTCGATCACGCTGGCTGAGCTGCGGGCGATCGCCAAGCGCCACGGGCCGGTCGGCCTGGTCGATTTCGATTCCCACACCGATACCTGGGACAACTACTGGGGCGAGCGCTACACCCACGGCACCTGGTGCCGCCGCGCGATCGAGGAGGGTCTGATCGAGACCTCGAGGGCGGTGCAGCTGGGCATCAGGGGTTCGCTGTACGGCTCCGAAGATCGGGACGGTGCGCGCGCGCTCGGCCTTCACTTGATCCCGACCGAGACGCTGCTGGAGCGCGGTGTCGACGCTGTGCTGCCTGAGGTGCTCACGCGGATCGGCGAGGGCCCGGTCTTCGTCGGTTTCGATCTCGTCGAGGTCCAGCCTCAGTACGACCACGGCGAGGTCACGTCGCTGCTCGCCGGCACCCTGCTCCATGAATTTCTCACGCTCATCGCGCTGAATTGCCGCGACGGGAGTTCGGTTCGGTGACGCCGTAACTTGGCGTCGCTACCTCGCGGTCAGTGAAAGCTCACTTGCACTTGTAGATCAGGCAGAACTCGTTCCCCTCAGGATCGGCCATCGTCCGCCAGCAGTAGCCGTATTCGTTGAAGTCCGCATCTGGCCGACGCCGTCGTCCGCCTAGCTCCACGATCCGCGATGTGGCCAGCTCGACATCGTCGACGACGATGTCCATGTGCACGCGATTCTTCACTACCTTTGGTTCGGGTACACGCTGGAAGGAGACATACGGCGCGTCTGGGTACTGCTTGTGGAGATTCACGAACTGCGGTGGACTACCCAGCCTGCCCTCGATTTCGACTCCTAGGACGACAGTCCAAAACGCCGCGAGTCGCTCTGGGTCGGGAGTGTCGATCTGTATCCAACCGAGACGCCCAATCCCCGTAGTCACCTCGCGCGTTGCCACCCTTACGCCGGAAGTATCGGGCCCGGAACTCTGACCGCCGTCGCTCGCGGCGCCACCGCGAGGACCCGTACACCTGTCAGGATGATGACCGCACCAGCCAGCTGAACCGGCGCCGGCTGATCGCCGAGGACGATGAACGCGAACAGGAGCCCAGCCACTGGGGCGAGGTAGCTGATCAGCGCTCCGCGTGAGGGTCCAAAGCGGCTGACCGCCCAGAAGAAGATCAGGAACGCCACGAACGTGGACAGGACGCCGAGGACCGCCACTGCAAACCACGATCGATCGCCCATCGTCGCGATGTCGGCGTAGCCGTTCTCGAGGAATCCGAGCGGGACGAGCAGCGCCGTGCCTACGAGCGACGACATCGTCACGAATCCCAGAACGCTTTCGGTCCGGACCACGAGCGTGCTGATCGTCAGGCACGCGGCCCAGGCGAAGGCGCTTCCGATCTCGAGGAGATCCCCGAGCAGCCGCGCGGTCGAGATATCCCCACCGAGCGGTTGGCCGCCCACGATGACGATCGCGGCGCCGACGCTGGCGACGCACAATCCGAGCGTCCTTCGTGACGTGAGTCGTTCATGAATGAGGGTCGCGAGAAGCGCTGTCGCAACCGGGATCGTCGTCGGCACGATCAAAGCGCTGTCCGATGCGGGCGTCAGGCGCAGACCGAGGAATGCGAGGGCATTGAACCCGACGACTCCGAAGACCGCGGCAGCCATCACCGGTCGCCAGCGGCGAATGGGAAGGCGCGTCCGCGTAACGACAGCGACGACAACAAGGAGAACGGACGCGATCGCAAAACGCAGGGTCGAGAGCTCGAACGGCGGGATCGCGGCCAGCGCGATCTTTGCGGCCGTCCACTGTGCGGCAAGGGCTAGAGCGGCGATCGAGTACGCGATGACGACGAGCCGCCGTGACACGCGGCGATAGTAGTGATGCCCTCGACGATCAACCCGCCGCGAAAAGCTGCCAATCGCGAGGGACGCCTTTCAGATGGTGGGTTCCGCGGTCCTCGAAGACGAGTCCCGAGCCCGAGGTGAGGTCGCGCACCGTACTCGTGACGAGTGTTCGAGATCCAACCGGCGACGTACACGAGATCGCATGAGCCCAGGACCTGATATGCGATGTTGATTCAAGATCTAAACGGACACCGCGGCAAAACGCGCTTGCACAAAGGATCGATTGCGTCGCTATCGGTCACTGGTACCTCCGTGTGATTGACCCATGCTCGAAGCCGAAATTGAATGCTCCCCTATGAAAAACCCGAGCTGGCCCAAAGCGTTCGCGTTCATCGGCTTCACGATCTTCGCTCTCGCGCTGGCGTACTTCTCGACAGCGATCGCCACCGCAGGCGTCGCCGCGCGGATCCTCGGAGCGGACGGCGCCGGCGACTGGCTCTTGACCGGAAGCACCGTGCTTATGGTCGGCATGGCCGCCGCGGCGGTGTTCGCCTTCCTGGCCACGCTCAATGTGCGGGCCCTGACGCGTCGCTGACCCGACCCAGGCCCCGCCGCCCGCAGCTCGCCCCCGCCGATCTCCCTCCGACGAGGGATAAGCCGGGGCGCCGGGCGGCGTACAACCTGAGGGGAGAAGGACGGGAGGCGCGCACGTGAACTACGGACCGGATTCCGAGCCGAGGCCGCTTCGCTCGCGGCTGGGGCCACACGCCGATGACCTGTGGCAGCGGCACGTCGAACCAGGCGCCGACGATCTGTTCGCGCCCGCGCCCGACGTCGGGCGTCCGCAAACCGAAGCAGGGGAGCCGCAGAGCGTCCCCGTTCCGGCCGTCGAGACCACCCAGAAGCTGAACGCACTTGCGGATGAGGCCCCGCGGACCGCGCGCAGGACCGAGCTCGACAACGCGATCGACCAGAGCGGCGGTCGCGTCGGCCAGTGGATCAGCGATCAGCAAAAGCGACTTTCGGTGGGACTGGACCTCCTGCTCGCCCAGCTCGACGAGCACCGCGAGGAAGAGCTCGCCCGGATGCGCGCCTGGGAGGCGTCCGAGCGGACCCGGGTCGAGACCGAGCTCGCCACCGAGCAGGACCACTTCCACGACCGGCTCATGGGGGAGCTCAAGGCGTTCGAAGAGCAGCTGGCGCTACGTCTTGCCGAGCACGAAGAGCGGCTCGCCCGGTGGCTCGCGGAGGCACAGCAGCAGGCCGAGCAGCGCTTCGCCGCCCACCGCGCCGCGGGATCCTCTGAAGGCGGGCGCCCGACCGTCTAGCGCTCTTCCGACCGAGCGCATGGGCTCTCGGACGTCGGCGACCTTGGCGACCACCCGCTCCACCGCTGGCACGGACCCTGCCTCATGCCCGATTGTTGTCGGAGCAAGTGAACCGTCGTCGGCCGGTCCTCGCTGGTCTTCTCGTGCTTTCCACCGTGATTGCCGGGTGCCGGGGCATGCCGGGACCGAACGGTGGTGGTGCGATCGGGTCCCCATCGGAAACGGCTCCGTCGAGCGCAAGTCCTCTTGCGGCGGTCAAGCCATCGCCGCTGCGCTCGGTGAGCGCGGTGGGCGGCGCGACAGTCGCGGCGAGCGGAGATTTCCGCGGCAATGGCAAGTCGCAGATCGCGCTTCTCCAGGACCCGAACAAGGATTTGACGCTCCGGATCAATGTCCGCGATGCGAACGCGGACGGGGAGACGTTCGCCGAGTCCACCTGGTTCGCGTCGTCGCCCGCCTTCTTCGCCATAAGCCGCGCGAAGTTCGCGGTGGCCGACGCGAACGGCGACGGCAAAGATGACCTCGTCGCTCTCTACAAGGACGGTGCGACGGCCTCGCGGCTGCTGGTGTTCCGCTCGACCGGCTCGGCTTTCACACCTCCCGAGGCGTGGTGGCAGAGCGACGCGTACGCATGGGACCGCGTGCATGCGGTGCTCGCCGGCGCTTTCGGCTCGACCGATCGCGACCAGCTCCTCCTCGCGTATCAGTACGACAACGGCGAGCTGAAGCTGCACTCGTTCGACTCGGCGGGGTCGGCATTCGCCTACGGCGGTAGCCAGGGCGTCTACGACTCGGGTGTTGGACAGTTCGACGCCCCACGAGCGCGCTTCGCCGTCGGCCGGTTCACGCGAACGAGTGGGCCGCAGCAGATTGCCGTCCTTTATCAGTACCCGAACGCGAAGGTCCGGATCGGCGTGTTCGATCCGCTGCCGTCCGGCCTCGTCCTCCAAAGCAACATCTACGAGACAAATGAAGGCGAGTACGACCTAAGCCGCGCTTCGGTCTCCGCCGCCGACGTCACCGGGGATGGTCGCGACGATCTCGTGGCGCTCTATGGCGACGGGGATGGGAGCGCAAGAGTCCAGGTCTTTGAGGGGGCAAACGGCTTCAAGCCCGCGAACGGCTGGGCCGGTTGGGCGGCGCTGCCGGCGTCCTCCGTCTGCGCGGGCGGGTCGGCGCTATTGGTCGGCGACTGGGACGGCGACAAGAAGCCTGACGCTGACGCGGTCGCGCCGGGCGACATGACGCAGGTGCGCATGAGCGTCCTCCACAACTCGGGGAGCGCGTTCCAGGTCATCTCAACGGGCGAGCAAACGGTCTGCGCCCGTTGGCCATTGACCGGCCTGCCGCTCGCGGGCGGGTCCGCGAACGAGCGTCCGCTCTACGTGAAGATCGACAACAACCCGCACGCGCGGCCGCACTACGGGATCAGCAAGGCCGATGAGGTCTACGAGTGGCTCGTCGAAGGCCTCACGACACGGCTGGCCGCGGTGTTTCAATCGCAAAAGCCCGATGTGATCGGCTCGGTGCGGAGCGCGCGCATCACCGACACGCCGATCGTGCCAAGCCTCGGCGCGGCATTCGTCTATTCGGGCGGCGGCCCCGAGGAGCTCATGCGGTTGCATTACGACGACGCCGTCGCGCACCGCTACGTGGACCTCTCGCCGAGCTACGGCTGGGGCTACCGTGTCGGGTTCCGCGAGGCGCCGTACAACTACTTCACCAGCTACGCGGCGCTGAAGGCCGCGCTCGCATCCGCGCCGGGCGGGAACGATCCCGTCGACGTCGCCGCGTGGGACTTCGTGCCGCCCTCCAACACCGATGACATGGCCGGCGGATTCGGCACAAGCGTGCCCGCGACGACGATCGACATCCCCTACCGCGGAGGGTTCGCGGTGCGCTACCAGTACGACGCCGGGTCGCGGACCTACGCCCGGTTCGACGACGGCGCCCGCGAGGTGGACGGCGCGAACGGCCAGGCGATCGCCGCGCGGAACATCATCGTGATCGACACCGAGGTCCACTTCACCGACGCGTACGGCTTCGACCCGGCGGGCAACCCGAAGCTCTTCACCGACCCCACGGGCACCGGCACTGGCGTGGTGTTCCGCGACGGCCGGCGCGAGGACGTCACGTGGTCGCGCCCGGACCTCTTCGACCAGTTCCAGCTCCGCAACGCGGCCGGCGAGCTCGTGCGGCTCGAGCCGGGACAGACCTGGATCCACATCCTCCCGAAGGACTGGGTGATCCCGAGCCGGTAGCGGACGACTAGCGGCTAGGGCGGAGATCCTTCGCGTAGAGCGCCTCGTCGATCGTCGGCCGAACGAACCGCGGCAGCTCGCCAACGTGTCGATAGCCGTGCCGCTCGTAGAAGGCACGAGCGCGACGGTTCGTCTTCGTCACCAGCAGCACGAGATGCCGCGCGCCTCTCGTTCGAGCGATCCGCTCGGCTGCGTCGAGGAGGGCAGCGCCGATCCCGCCCGACTGGCGATCTTCCGCGACCAGTAGCAGTCGCAGATACGCGCTCTCATCGAGCGCCCGCGAAGTGATCACCCATGCGAAGCCGACGACCTCTTGATCCACTGCGACGAGCAGCACATCGCCGACCCGTCGCGCCTCGGCGAGGCTGGCGCGCGCTTCACGCACGGTTACGGCGTAGCGCCGCAAGAGCGGCGACGACGCCATGAGTGCCGCGACCTTCGGCACGTGCGACGTGGAGAGGCGAACGATCTTCAACGACGCTGTGGATCGAGGGCGTCGCGAAGCCCATCACCGAGCAGGTTGAAGCCGAGGACCGCGATCATGATCGCGAGCCCCGGGAAGAGCGCGAGATGCGTCGCGAACTCGAGATATTGCCGCCCCTCGTTCAGCATCACGCCCCACGACGGAGCCGGCGGCTGCGCCGATAGACCGAGGAACGAGAGCGCGCCTTCGGTGAGCACCGCCCAGGACAGCGCAAGGCTCACCTGGACGACGAGCGTCGACACGAGATTCGGAAGGATGTGACGAAGCACAATTCGCGCGGGCGTCGCGCCTATGGCGCGCGCGGCATCGACGAAGTCGCGCGACTTCAGCGCGAGCGCGGGTCCGCGAACGACGCGCGTGAAGATCGGCGTGTAGACGACCGCGATCGCGATGACGACGTTGCGCGGGTCCGGGCCGAGCGCTGCGACGATCCCAAGCGCGAGGAGGATCGCCGGGAACGCGAAGAAGACATCCATCACCCGGCCGATCGCAAGATCGATGAAGCCGCCCGCATACCCCGAGAGCAAGCCAAGACTCCCGCCGGCCGCCGTCGCGGCGGCAACTGAAAAGACCGTGACCTCCATCGACAGGCGCGCGCCGAACAGGATCCTGCTCAAGAGATCGCGCCCGAGCGCGTCGGTGCCGAGCGGGTACGTGAGGCTCGGCGCCGCGAGTCGCTCGCTCGAGACCTGCAGCGGATCACGCAGCGGTAGGAAGCTCACGCTGAGCGCGACGAACGCATATGCCGCGACCATGGCGAGGCCGACGAGCGCGGCCGGCTCGCGCGCGAAAGTCCGCGCGGCCGCGCCCGCGCCAAAGGTCCATCCGGGCGCCGCCGCTCTAGGCGAGGCGGATTCGGGGATCCAGGTAGCCATACAGGAGGTCGACGGCGATGTTCACGGCCACGAAGAGGACCGCGATGACGAGCACGGCACCCTGCACGAGCGCGTAGTCGCGCTGGATGATCGCGGCCAGGAGCATCCGTCCGACCCCGGGGACCGAGAAGATCTCCTCGACCACGACGGTGCCGCCCAAGAGCTGACCGATCTGGATGCCGAGCAGCGTGACGACGACGATGAGCCCGTTCTTCAGCACGTGTCGCCGAACGACGACCGGCGGGGCGAGCCCCTTGGCCGTCGCGGTGCGCACGTAGTCCGCGCCGAGGACATCGAGCATCGCCGACCGCGTCATACGCATCGTCGCCGCCGCGAGCGCGACGCCGAGGGTGATCGCCGGGAAGAGGAGTAGCCGTAGATTGCCGAGCGGGTCTTGCGCGAAATCCACGTAGCCACCGGTGTTCGGCAGCCATCGGAGGTAGAGCGAGAAGAGGACGATGATGAGCGTCCCGAGCCAGAAGCTCGGAAGCGATAGACCGATCAGGCCACCAACGCGCACCGCGAGATCGAGACGGGATCGCGGCCGCAGCGCCGAGACAAGTCCCAGCGGGACGCCGACGGCGATCGCGATCACCGCCGCGGCGGCCGCGAGCTCACTCGTCGCGGGTAGACGCTGCGCGATCTCGACGAAGACCGGCCGACCGGTGCGGATCGAGTAACCCGCATCGCCGTGGAGGAGCGACACGAGCCAATTCCAGTACTGCAGCGGGATGGGCTGATCGAGGCCGAAGTACGCGCGCAAGCTCGCGAGCTGCTCGGGCGTGAGCGCCGTCGACGTCCCGAGCCGGGCGGCGATCGCGTCGCCGGGAATGAGCCGGATGAACAGGAAGGTCAGAAACGAGACGCCGACAAGGGTGGGGATCGCGCCGAGGAGGCGCTTCGCGAGATAGCCGTTCATCCCGCGAAGCGCCTCTTTAGCGCTATTTGTTCAGCCAGGTCTGCCGCAGGTAGATGATCGAGCCGGTCGGGAGGTGCGTGAAGCCCTTCGTCGTCGGGAGCGTCGCGACGTAGTCGCGGCCCACGAAGAGCCAGATGAAGGGCACCCCGTTCACCAGCTCCTTCTGCGCCGTCGTGTAGAGATCCTTGCGCTTGGCGACATCGGTCGTCGCCCGACCCTGCTTGATCGCGTCGCTCGAGACGCTGTTCTGGTAGCTGGTCACGAAGTTCAAGTTGCCGTCGTTCGTGAAGTACCGGTACACGTAGAAGTCGGGATCGGGACCGCCGCCGTTGAGGCCGGTCGCCACGTCGAAGTCCGCCTTGAGCCAGCGGTCGACGTACTGCGTCAGCTCCGTCGTCTCGATCTTCACCGTGATGCCAGCCTCGGCGAGCTGCGCTTGGACCAGCTGGGCCTCGTCCTTTCCGTACGCCGGCTCCGTGGTCGAGGTCAGGATCGTGAAGGAGACCGGTCCGACGTTGGCCTGCTGGAGGAGCTGCTTCGCCTTCGCGACGTCGCGCGTGTACAGGGGGTACTGAGAGGTCGGGAGCGCGTAGTTCGCGAGCGATGGCGCGATCGGACCGGTGATCTCGCCCTCGCCGAAGGCGACCGCGTCGATGATCGCCTTCCGGTCGATCGCGTACGCGATCGCCTGCCGGACCATGACGTTGTCGAGCGGCTTGCGCTTCGTGTTCATGAACAGCAGGTTGTAGCTGAGGCTCGGCTTCGAATCGAGCGTGATCGTCGTCTCGCTGCGAAGCGTCCGCGCGACTTTGGCGTCGGTCACGATGGCCATGTCCGCGGCCTTCGTGCGAAGCGCGGCCGCGAGGCCCGACTCGTCGGGCACGACGTTGATGCGGATGCCGTCGAGATAGGGCTGACCCTCGACGTAGTAGCTCCTGTTTGCCTCGAAGCGCATGAAGTTGTCCGGCACCCACTCCGCGAGCTTGAACGGCCCGCTGCCGATCGCGGTCTCCTTCTTCGAGAGGTCCGCGTTCGCCTCGCCGATCTTCTTGGAAACGATGCCGGTGTTCGGATGCGCCATGTAGGCGAGGAGCGCGGCGTTCGGGTTCTTCAGGTTGAAGACCACCGTCGCGTCGTCGGGCGCTGTGATCGTGTCGACGTCGGTGAAGAACGAGCGCGCGACGGCGGCGTTCTTGGGGTCGAGGATCCGCTCGAACGTGTACTTCACGTCGGCGCTCGTCAGCGGATCGCCGTTGTGGAACTTCACGCCGGTCCGGAGCTCCACCGTGACCCTCTTCCCGTCCGGCGATGTCCTCGGCATGGAGGCGGCCAGATCGGGCTGCACGCCGAGGTTCTCGTCGAGGCGCATCAGGTAGCTGTAGACGAGCTCAAAGACGCGCGCCGACGTGAACGCCGGCACCTTATGCGGATCGAGGTTCGTGACCTCGCCCGACCGGGCGAGGATCAAGGTCCCGCCTCGTTTCGGCTGGCCGCTCGTCGTCGCGGAGGGTCCGCCGGTCGAGCCGCTCGGCGCGCAGGCCGCCAGGATGGTCGCAAGGATCAGGATCCCCGCGGAGACCTTCAGGTGAATACGCATGTCGTCCCTCCCTCGCCGCTCGTTGGACATTACCACCGCCGGTCACCACTCCCATCGGTCGCGCCGCACGAGGAGCGCCCAGCCCGCGACGAACCAGAGCGCGAAGGGCACGAGCGCGCCGACGATCATCAGCCCGCCCAAAACCAGCACGACGTTTCGATCCCCGCCGCCCGTGCCGGCGAACGCGTCGCCGAGCATCGCGATCCCGTCGAAGAGCGCGAGCAGGCCGAGCCCGAGCGTGAATAGCGAAATGAACGCGAAGAGAAGAAGCCGCGGAGCGAGAGCCTGCGCCCTCGCTCCACGTTTCTGGGTCACGGGATGGAGAGGATCGCGATCACCTGTTGCTGGTAGTGCGCCGCGTTCGTTCCGTCGTCGTACGTCGACACGGATGTCGTGTAGCTCTTTCCGCCGGCCGAGGTGATCCCAAAGTAGTCGCCGATGAACGTGGTGAGGCACGTCGGGCAAGCGGTGTGTGCCGCGTTGAGCTGCGGATCCCAGGTGTGCTGGCTGATCCGGATGTTGTGTCCCTTCGGCTGGAGCGTCGGGGTGTAGTACTGGATGCTCGCGTTGACGCAGTAGTTGGTCGCGCCGTAGGGCGGAAGACTGCCGCTGTACGCCGGGTTCACCTGGTCGAGGGCGATACCTGCGCCGGTCGCCTCGGCTGTGCCCGCCGCTGGGCACGCGAGCCGCCGATCGTAGAACGCGACGCTCACCGTCCCGTTCGCCGCGACGTCGAGGTTCGGCTGGAACTCGTCGACGGGTGACGCGTTGTCGTTCACCTGGATCGGCGACGTCCACGTGCCCCCACCGTCGTACGAGGCCGACAGGAGAACGTTGTCGAGACCGGTGCTGCCGTCTTCCCAGCTGACGTACAGCGGGTAATGTCCGGCGACGAGGATGTTGCCGGTTCCGAAAGTCGCGGTAATGCCGTCGCGGAACGTCGTATTCGTGAAACGGAAGGGCGGCTCGGGGATGTCTTTCACGATCGCGGGGCCGGTCGTCCAGGTGAGACCGCCGTCGTGTGACTGGTCGAGCCAGATCGTCGACGCGAAGCTGCCGTGCGCGGGCGTTTCATTGACGAGCGTCGTGTAGACGGCGCCGTCCGGCGTGACGTGCGGGAACAGATACGTCGAGCCTTGCGGCGTCCCGCCGATCTCCGGAAGCGCGATCGGAGCCGACCAGTCCGTGTGCGTGCCATCGGCGTTCGCGTGCGCGATCGAGACGACGGGATGCGGCGTGTAGGGGCCGGTGAACACGACCCACATCGCGTAGACGTTGTCCACGAAGGGGCTCGCCGGGTTCGTGTCAACACCGATCCACTGCTTGTCCGGCTCGCGGCCCTGGCTGTCGTACGGCGCGACGAAATCAGGCTTGCCGTTGTGGGTCGTGATCCAATCGTTCGCACCGCTCGCCCCGTGCGGACGCACGGAGACCGAGATCAGCTCGGCCGGCTGTGCCGGGTTCGGCTCGCGGTTGGTGTTCTTCTGGAAGTTGTGCGAGCCGTCGGCGTTGTAGAAGAACTGGTACGGAAGGATCAGCGAGTAGAAGTTGCCGTAGCGGTCGAACGCGCCGACCGGGTCGGTGTTGTCGGTCCAACCTTCGTACCCGGGAACGTGTCCCTGGGTCGGCCAGCTCGCGCCGCCGTCGAACGACTCGTAGAAGCCGAGCAGGTGGTTGTAGCCCTCGGCGCTCACGAACCATTTCGACTGGCCGATGAGGTGATTCGAGTTCGTCGGGTCGACCCGAATATCGGACTCCGAGTGATCCTTGACGAGCATCGGGTTGGCGGCCGGATAGCCGGGGTTGCTGCCCACTTGGGTCGCATACGGGCCCAGCGCCTCACCGGTGTTGGATGCCCCCAGGCAGTCGGACATGCCTGTATACCCGTCGTTCGGGCCGTCGCTCGTGGAGAACGGCACCTCCGGCGTGTAGCAGCTCGTTCGTTGGGTCGTCGCGACGACGTTGGTGACTCCGTACCGCGCGAAGCTCTTCGCGTAGTCCTTGTCGCTCTGCGTCCCTTGCGGGACGCTGGCGGTGGTGCCGGTCGAGCTGGCGAGCATGGTGAGCGCGATGACGGTCAGCGCGATGCCGAACCTACGGAGCATCGAGTCCCCCCTTTTTCGCGGCTCCCTCATCCCGCCCGGCCCGCATCGTAGCGTTCACGCGACCGAACGTGTCCCGCGTGCCATCGCGCAGGCTGCGCGGGTGCGTCCGAGCTCGGCGCGGGCCTTCGCATCGCTCGCCCAGAACGTGACGCCATGGGCCGATGCGACGGTCTCGCGCAATCTCGGGGAGAACCGACCGGTCAGACGCAGCGGCGCGTTCGAGACGACCAGGCGCGGGAGCGGTTGCCCGGTCACGAAGACGAACACGTCAGCGCAGGATGAAGCCTTCAGGCAACGGATCGTCCGGCGCGAAAAGAAGCTCGCCTCGCCCGCTGATCCAGGCGCTGCCTTCGACCTCGGGCACGACCGCGTCGCGGCCTTCCCAGCGCAGGTCGCGCACGGCACGGCCAACGAAGCGCGTGCCGATGATGCTCTCGACGACGAACGGCTCCCCCGGCTTGAGCTTGCCTCGCGCGCGCTCGATGGCGACGCGGCCGGACACGCCGGTGCCGGTCGGAGAGCGGTCGACCTCGCCCTCGGCGAAGATGCAGACGTTGCGGGAGTCGACTCCCGCGGCCTGTGGCGGTCCGGTGAAGATCGTTCCATAGAGAAAGGACAGGTCGGCCTCGCGCGGGTGCCGGATCTCGCGTGAGGTCATGACCGCGCGCTTGATGCGCATCCCGATGTCGATGAGATCGCGAAAGCGCTCGGCACTGAGCGCCACTCCGACGCTCGCGGCATCCACATACGCGTAAAACGCGCCTCCGAAGGCGAGGTCGTACCGCACGGTGCCGAGCCCGCTCACCTCGACCGATTCGTCGAGACCGACGACGAACGACGGCACGTTCTCGAACGCGACGCTGGCGACGCGGTCGCCGTCGCGCCGTGCGCGGGCGGTGATCCGGCCGGCCGGCGCATCGATGTGAATCTCCGCGCGCCACGGGAGCAGTCCGGTCTCGAGTAGCACGGTGGTGAGCGCGATGATCCCGTGGCCGCACATCGTGCTCCAGCCCTCGTTGTGCAGGAACAGCACGCCGAGATCACCGTCGTTCGTCACCGGCTCCGTTGGGATCGCACCGTACATATCCGCGTGACCGCGTGGCTCGAACAGGAGCGCCCGGCGCAGGCGATCGAGGTGCTCGCGCGCGTAGCGGCGCTTCTCGAGGATCGTCGCTCCCGGGATCGGCGCCAGGCCGTCGAGGATCACTCGAAGCGGCTCGCCAGCGGCGTGGGAGTCGATGGTCTGGACCCTTCGCCAGCCGGGTGGCGGCGTCCAGCCGGCGCCGTTGTCGCGAACAATAGGCACGCCGGCGACGATAGTCATTTGGCGTAGTGAACCTGGCGAATTGACCGTGGCGGAACAATTCTCGGGATGAGCGACGATCTGCGTCTCCGCGCGCTCGCCGAGGTTTCGCCCCCAGACGCTTCTGAACCCGAAGCCGGGGTCGACCTGCCCGAACCGATCGACGACCGATCGCACTCCGATGTGGAGGCCTTAAAGGACGGCGCGGTGATGCTCCTCGAGGCGGGCAACCGTGTCGCGGCGCTTGCGCTCCTCTGGTCCGCCGTGGCGATCGATCCGATCGACCTCGGTGCGCACCGCCGCCTTGCCGCGATGCTCGCGAACGCCGGCGACGTCGACGGTGCAGCCAACGAATACGCGCGGTACATCGACTTCGTGCTTCCCCTTGGCGACGTTGGCCGTGCGACGAACGAGCTCCAGTACGGCGCGAGAATGCTCGGCGGGCACGCCGCGCTCCACGAGGCCGCAGAGAAGATCGCCACGGCGGTCCGCGCCCTTGTTCCGGGCATCGCTGCATCGACACCGACCTTGCCCGCGCCGCACCTTCTCCCCAAGGTCCCCTTCCGCTTCTGTATCCACGACGACGGCGGCCTCCATTGGATGCAGCTCGAGGGCGGCACGGCGGAGCTCACGCCGTCCGCGGTCCGACTCGTCGACCGCGACGACAACGTCATCGAGACGCGCAAGTGCATCCCGCTCGCACCGGGCCAGAAGGGCCACGCGCGCGTACCAGAGGGCGAGACGCCGGGTGTCGCCTGGGTCGTGCTGAGCGTTTCCGACGACTTCGTCGCCGCGCTCGACACGGGCAAGCCGATGCCGTATCGCTTCGAGGCGAAGGTGGGGGACGAGTGGCTCGTCGCGACCGTCGCCGACACGGCGTGCCGCCTCGGTCGCCGGTCGCCCAACGTCGCCGTCTCCTAGACCTCCGCTAAATCGCTACGTCGCGCCCCGCGCCTAGCCGTCGCGCGGCCCCCAGAACGAGCGCAGCCGCCGCCGCGTCCTGCACCGCGACGCCCACCGACTTGTAAACGGTGAGCTGTCGCGCGTCAGTGCGACCTGGTCGCGAGCCGTTCACGATCTCGCCGAGCTCGGCGTGGACGTGATCCGGCCCGATAGCGCCCTCCTTGATCGCGAGCGCAATGTCGTTCGATCCCGCGGGTGGCGGCGCCAGCGCCGCGGCGCGCGATTCGACGACGAGCAGGGCATCGCGGAACGTCGCGCCATCGACCTCGCGACCCGCGGTGTTGTAGCCGACCGAGGTCACGTGCGCACCGGAGGCGAGCCACTCGCGGCGAACGACCGGCTCGGGTGAGTGCGTCGCCGCGGAGATGACATCCGCGCCGCGGATGGCCTCCTCGTAGGTCGCGACGGCGCGAGCGCCGATCGAATCGGGCCAGCCACGCGCTTCATCCACGAGTCTTTGTGCCTTCGCCCGATCGCGTCCCGCCACGCGGACCTCGCGAAACGAGCGCACGCGCGGTACGGCCCGAAGGTGCGCCGCCGCCTGGACGCCCGTCCCCACGATCGCCAGGACCTCGGCATCCTGGCGCGCCAGTAGGTCCGTCGCCAGAGCAGAGGCGGCGGCGGTCCGAGCTGCGGTGATCGCCTCGCCGTCCATGAGCGCGACGGGCGTCCCGTGCTCCGCATCGAACACGACGATCACGGCCTGATGTGTCGGACGATCGCGGTTCCGCGGGAAGAGCGACACGAGCTTCGTCGTGAGGGCGCCCGCTGAAGGAAGGTACGCGGGCATCGCCGCGAGGAGTCCGTCGCGCTCAGGTACGAGCGCAGCGATCCGCGGGGGCATCGAGACGCGGCCGGCGGACAGATCCGCCATCGCACCGGCGATCGCCTCGCGCAGCAGGTCTGGATCGATGAGTCGCTCGACGTCGGATCGGGCGAGAACGAGCACGCCGGGATGTTAGGTCGCGGGCGCTTCCTCTTTGCGTCGCACGACGAGCGGCCCCAGCCGAACGCGCGAGCCGAACATCTCTGTGCTCACGAGGAAGCCGGCGAAGATGAATAGGACGCCGAGCAGCTCGCCGAGGAAGAACGCCCACGTGATCCCGAACCGATTGAGACCGCTCGTGACGCCGGGGATGAATCCCCCGATCGCGATCAGGAGCGTTGCCGGCACCCGCGAGTGGAGGTCGCCGCGCACCAGGGCCACCGCCGCACGCGGCAGCGACGCGAAGAAGTTCACGACGACAGCGAGCGCCCCATAGATCTGCGCGACGCCGGGTGGCAAGGCGCGGCGTCCAAGAACCCGCTTCTTGGGCATGAAGACGTAGGCACTGAAGAGTGCACCGACCACCAGCGCGAATGCGCCGATGATGTTGAACGGACCCGCGAGGATCCTCACGTTTCCGGGGATCGCCTCACCGACGGGCACGCCGGTCACGGGGTCGACGGCGTATGCCGCGGACAGGGTCGCGCCGAGGACCGCGACCGTCGCGATCGCCGAGCCCGCAACGAGCACGCCGATCACGATCGGCGTGACGGCCTGGCGCGCGCGGGCCGTCGCGATGGCGAGCGCAATGGCGGTCGCGACGCAGACCGCGAGGACGATCGCAAACGAGAGCGTGTCGTTGGGATAGCGACCGCGGATCGCGAAGGCGTACAGCGCGCCGAAGAGGAAGCTCAGTGCGACGAAATAGCCGAAACGCGTGCGTGCCAGGAGCACGATGGTGCCGGCGCCCAGGTACGCGGCCACGAAGAACGCCCCGATCAGGTACCAGGCGCGGTACAGCGGCTCGGTCCAGCCGAAGGCGGACCCCACGAACTCCGTCCCCGCGCTGATTCCGTACCAGAGCAGACCGACGGCCCACACAAGCTGGAAAGCCTGCCGGCGGCGGGACCACTGGGCGAGGACAGCGAATGCGAAGGCGAAGCTCACTACCGAGGAGCAGAACGGCAGAACCACGTTCGGGCTCACCTGCCGAACATCCGACGGCATCCCGGCGAAGTCAACCGCGATGCCCAGATTTGCCGAGAAGCCGTTAGCCTTTTCCTCATGTGCCGAAGCATCAAGACCCTCCGCCGCTCCGACGCTCCCGCGACCGACGAGGAGATCCGCGCCGCCGCGCTTCAGTTCGTGAGAAAGGTGAGCGGCTACAGAAGCCCTTCCCGCCGCAACACCGAGGCTTTTGACAGGGCCGTCGACGACGTCAGCGACGCGTCGCGCCGCCTGCTGGAGGCGATCGAGGCCGCTCAGACACCAGTCCCGAACGCCGTCCGAGCGCGCGCCTAATGCATCTGCGCTAGGGAAATTCCACCAGCGGGCCGATTTACGCGCGCCCGCGCGGGATCAACACTCGCCGCGCATCGGGCCAGGGAGAGCGGCCGAGGCGCGGTCCGGGATGAAGGGCATCAGACCGCGCGCAGGTCCTCTCCCTTATTTATTTCCCCTTATTTATTGGCTGGAGCCGGGTGCTTGGGCGACCGGCAGCTGGAGCGTGAACGTGGACCCCAGGCCTAGGCCGACGCTGGCGGCCGACACGCTCCCGCCGTGCGCCTCCGCGATCAGGCGGACGACGTACAGACCCAGACCGACACCGATGCGGTCGCGCGTCTCGGGCGTTTCGATGCGTCCGTATTTCTTGAAGATCGTCGGGAGATGCGAACGCGCGAGGCCGACGCCCTGATCCTTCACCACCACGCGCGCCCGCCCGTCGCGAACGTCCACGCTCACGTGGACGGTCGAGCCGGCCGGTGAGAAGCGAAGTGCGTTGTTGAGAAGATGCTCGATCGCGGTGCGCAGGCGCTCAGGGTCCGCATCGACCCAGACCGCGTCGGCCTCAGCGACGAGCTGGAGGCGTTCCCTGTCCGTCTCCTTCACGAGCGTCGCGACGAATTCGCTGAGGTCGAACCGTCCTTTGTTCAGGCGGAAGTGTCCGGTCTCGAGCTGGCCGACCTCGAGAACGTCCTCGGCGAAGCGATTGAAGTTGCGGCTCTGTCGGCGCAGCTCCAGGATCGCATCGCGCTCGGCCGCGCTGAGAGCGGGTGCCCGAGAGGCGTCGGCGATCGCAGCGTCGATCTCGGTCGCGGACCGCCGGAGCGTGTGCGCGACGAGGGCGAGAGATTCCTCGCGATGCGCATCGACGCTCTGGAGGGCGTTGCGCTCCCTGCGGACCTGATCGAGGAGGACCGCGAGCACGAGGAAGATCACGGTGCGCGTGATGCCGTTCCAGATGCTCGCCGGGACCGATGTCGCCGTGCGCGAAATGATGTCGGCGGAGATCCAGGCGGCCCCGGAGAGGATCGCGGTCGCGATCGCGGGACGACGTCCCAGCCACCAGCTCGCGATGCCGATCGGGATCAGGTAGAAGATCGCGAATCCGTATTCGGGCCCACTCGAGATGTCCACCAGCCAGATGACGGCGACGCTGAAAACGACCAGAAGGGTCATGAAAAGCGTTTGTCGGCCCTTCACGTCGACGTCGGCGACGCGGCCCCGAGGGACGCTAGGCGTCCGCAGGGCGGTCTCCGGCTGGCTCATCCGGCGCAGTATCGCTCCAACCCGGACGCTTTTGGTCCACTTTTGGTCTCGGCTACCGAATTTGGATTAGGACTCGTCTATCCCAAGGTGTAACGGGAATCCGCCTCCAGAGGGATAGACCTTCCTATACAGAGGTCAGAGACTAATGTCGCGATTCGACCCATGAGGAGGGCCGGGGTGCGTTCTTTGCGGACAACGTTGCTCGGTATCTTGGCGGCGTCGCTGGCTGCCTGCGGAGGCGCGATCCCCGCGCAGTCCACACCTGACGCGCTGGCCGGGCAGTACATCGTGAACGGAGGCGGCGGCGCGCTCGAAAACGTCAAGGCGCTCACCGACGCATTCGGCAAGCTTCATCCGAACATCACCTGGCAGGGCCTCGCCGACATCGGCTCCGATGCCGGCGTGAATCTGGTGGTCTCGGGCGAGACCGATCTTGGCTACATCAGCCGCGAGCTCAAGGACCCAGAGAAAGGCAAGGTCGAGGCGCTCTCGATCGGCGCGAGCGGCACGGCGGTCGCCGTGGCTGCGTCGAATCCGGTCAAGGCGCTGACCAAGGATCAAGTCGCGAAGATCTTCACGGGCGCGATCACCGACTGGAAGGATGTCGGAGGGACGCCCGGCAAGATCCGCATCCTCATCCGTGAGGCGGGCGCATCGACGCGCAGCGCGTTCGAGTCGTACTTCTTCGACGGCAAGAAGCCGACCTACGCGCCGAACGCGGTCGAGGTCACGAACATCGACCAGACGGTAAAGGCGATCAACTCGTTCAAAGAGTCGATCGGGATGGTCACGATGAGCGCGGTCACGTTCGCCGATCCGACGATCGCCTTCGCGACGATCGATGGCGTTTCTGCGACCCGCGACAACCTCAACTCCGGCAAGTACCAGGTCCGCCGTCCGCTATACCTCGTCTACACCACGGATCCGGCGAAAGTGAAGCCGACCATCCAAGCCTTCATCAGTTTCGTGAAGGGACCGGACGGGCAGAAGATCCTGGCGGGTCTCTAGCGAGGGCCGGGCGTCACCCCGGAGAATCGTCGAGGAGGAGCGAGGGTAGGGTCGATGCAGACGCTGCTGGCGCCTAGCCTGCTCCGCGCGCTCGTCAGCCGGAACGTGCTGGTGAGCGTGCTTGCCCTCGTCGTCGTGGTCGCCGTCGCGATCTACGAATCGAACCAGCTCATCCTTGGCCAGTTCGCCGATGAGTCCGCGATCCTTGCCGACGTCGCGCTGAACGAGATCAACGACCAGTCGGACCTGGCGGGCCGGGCCGCCCAGACCGTCGCCAGCCTTCCCACGACCCGACAGCTCACCGCGGCGCGCGACGCCGACGCCCTCACGAACTTCCTCTTGCCGCTCAAGTCCGAGATCGGCGTCGACGACATGAGCGTTGCTGATAACGACGGACGCATCATCGCGACTGCACAGGAGAAGACGAGCGACACGTTCCAGCCCGAGCTCGTGACCTTGGCCCAAGCGCAGGTGCAGCAATCCTGGGTCCTCTTCGACGAGCCGCAGGGCTTGTTCGTCCGCGCGATCTACGTGATCCGCGACGCGGAGCAAGAGCCAATCGGAATGATGGAAGCCGGCGCGATCCTCGGGTCGAAGTTCCTCACCGACATCAAGACCCGATCGAACGCCGACCTTGCGCTCATCTGGAACGGACAGGTCCGCGCGTCGACCGTCGACTTCGGCAGCAACACGATGTTCCCGAGCGTCACCGAGGTCGACGCGCAGCCCGGCGACGTCCTCATCGAGAACGTCAGCGCCCACAACACCAACTACTACGGCATCTTCCGGGTTATTCGCTCGCAGCGCCAGAACCCGGGCCTGCTCGCCGTTCTCGTGCCGACCGCCGGTGTCGAGCAGGCGCAGCGCACCCTCGTCGGGATCCTCATCGTGCTCGGGCTTGGCCTCGTCGCGGTGGTCACCCTCCTCGCCTACCGCACGGCACGAAGCATCACCGAGCCGCTCGCGAGCCTGGCCTCCGCCGCGCAGCGCATCGAAGCGGGCGACCTCGCGGCGCGCGTACCGCAAGCGTCCCCGCACGAGATCGGCACGCTCGAGCGAGCCTTCGACACGATGGCCCAGTCGCTCTACGAACGCGAACGAGCCCAGCGCGAGTACCTCGACGAGGTCCGCGCGGTGAACGAGGTCGCGGACGCGGTCGTCGGCGTGACCGATGCGGAGCGCATCTTCGCTCGATCGCTGGACCGCATGGTCTCGCTTCTCGGCGCCGAGGGTGGCGCGATCGTCATCCGGGAGGACCCGCCCGGCGCGCCTCCAGGATCAGGTGGGCGTCTCTCTGCACCCGCGACCGTGGGGCTCGACGCCGAGACCGCGGTCACGCTCGCGATGCGCGTCCTCGTCCGCTCGGAGGCCGACGCCGATCGCATCCGGCTCTCGAGCGTGCAGGCCGGCGACCTGAAGTTCGTCGCGCACGTTCCGCTCTCCGCGCGGGGACGCACCATCGGCCTCCTCTCGGCCTACTTTCGGCAGCAGCGCGAAGTCACTGACACGCAGGCGCGCGCGCTGCGAACGATCGCGCGTCTGGTCTCCGTCGCGAACGAGAACGCGGACCTCGTCTCCGAGCTCCGGGTCAACAACCTGCAGCTCGAGCGCGCCAACCGGCTAAAGAGCGAGTTCCTCGCGTCGGTCAGCCACGAGCTCCGGACACCGATGAACGCGATCATCGGCTACACGAAGCTCATGCTGGACGGCCTCGACGGCGAGATGACGCCGCAGCAGCAGACCGATCTCTTCCGTGTGGCTCAGGCCGCGGACAACCTCCTCGGTCTCATCAATGGCCTCCTCGATCTGGCGAAGATCGAGGCCGGAAAGATGGAGCTCAACGTCGAAGAGGTGAACATGGTCGACGTCACCGACGAGGCGCTCGAGCTCGTGCGGCCGCACGCCGACGAGAAGGGCCTCGCCGTACGGACCTTGCTTCCGGCGGGCCTTCCGAACGTGTGGGCAGACCGCGCGCGGGTGCGCCAGATCCTCGCGAACATGCTCGCGAACGCGGTGAAGTTCACGGAGCGCGGCTCTGTGACGGTCTCGGCGAGCGCGGCCGAGGGCTGGGTGACGATGTCGGTGGCGGACACCGGTGTCGGGATCAGTCCCGAAGCGCAGGCCTACGTGTTCGACGAATTCCGCCAGGCCGACAGCTCGACGACACGCCGCTACGGCGGCACCGGGCTCGGGCTCGCGATCTCGAAGCGGCTCGTGACGCTGCACGGCGGCCGCATCTGGGTGGACAGCGAGACCGGCAAGGGGAGCACGTTCCACTTCACCCTGCCGATCCGGGTGCGTGCCGGCAGCGAGAGCGTGCTCCTCACGCGCGCCGCCGCGGGCCGCTGATGGCGCGAGTGCTCGTCGTCGAGGATGACGCCAACAACCTCGACGTCGCCTCGCGGATCATCCGCGCGTCGGGCCACGAAGCCCTGGTCGCCTCGGATGGCGTCGCAGGTCTCGAGCTCGCGCGCGTCGAGCGGCCGGACGCGATCCTCGTCGATCTGCTGCTGCCGCGCATGGATGGATGGAGCTTGACGCGGTCGCTTCGGAGCGAGGGCTGGGCGTCGGCGATCCCGATCATCGCGGTCTCCGCGCTGGCGCTGCCGTCCGATCGGGCACGCGCGATCGAGGCCGGGTGCGACGACTTCGTGTCGAAGCCCTTCGCGCCGGCGGAGCTGCGCGCGATCCTCACCAGGTACTTTCCCGGGGGCCCCGCGGCGCATACGCCCGCGCGCGATGGCGCCGCGCCCGCACGCGGCCAGCAGCCGACTCCCCTCGGCCGGGTACTGATCGTCGACGACGAGGTCGCGAACGTCGAGCTCCTCGCTCGCCGCCTCGAGGCCATCGGCTGCCAGACGCAGGTGGCGAGCTCAGGAGAGCGCGCGATCGCACTCGCCCGAACGGAACAGCCCGACCTGATCTTGCTCGACGTGATGATGCCGGGCATCGATGGCTGGCAGACCTGCCGGCGTCTCAAGTCCCAGCCCGAGACCGCCGAGATCCCGGTGATCTTCGTGACCGCGCGCGACCGGTCCGAGGACGTGAGCAAGGGATTCGAGGTCGGTGGCATCGACTACATCACCAAACCGATCGAGCCGATGGAGCTCGCGGCGCGCGTGCGCAGCGCCATCTTCACGAAGCGCCTGCAAGATGAGCTGCGGCGGACGAATGTCGACCTGCATCGTCTCGAGCAGTCGCGCAAAGAGCTCATCGGCATGCTCGGCCACGACATCCGCAACCTCGCGAACAGCGTCGTCGCGTTCATGCAGCTCGTGCGGATGGGTCAGCTCGAGCCGGGGCGGCATGAGTTCGACGAGCTCCTGCGACTCTCGGAATCGAACATCAGCGAGCTGCTGCGGATGGTCAACGCCCTTCTCGACGTCTACAAGATGGAGGAGGGCAAGCTCGAGGCGATGCCCCAGGTCATCGGGCTCGCGGCTCTGGCCGAGCGCAGCCTGGCGCAGGTGGCCCCCGAGGCGCTCGCCAAGGGGATCGAGCTCGACACCACGCTCCCCGCGGATGCCTCGGTCTTCGTCGACGATGCGCTCATCGTTCGCGTGCTCACCAATCTGCTCGCGAATGCGGTCAAGCACACGCCGAGTGGCGGTAAGGTCCGCATCGAAAGCGCTCCGGATGAGTCGCTCGAGCGCTCGGTGGTCGTCCGGGTCGTCGACACCGGCCCCGGCATATCCGAGAACGACGCTCCGCACATCTTCGACCGTTTCTATCAAGGTGCGGGCCGGAGCCGCGGCGGCACGGGCCTCGGTCTCGCGTTTTGCAAGCTCGCGGTCGAGCTGCACGGCGGCACGATCAGCGTCGCCAACCCCGGAAAGCCCGGCGCGGTCGTGCAGTTCACGCTCCCCGCGGCGCAACGGACGCCGGCGAAGGCCTAGCGCCCATGGTCCGTCGCGTCCTGGTCGACGCATTCCCGCTGCGCCGAGGCGAATGGGGCCTCGGCCTCTTCCTTTACGGCCTGTTGACGCTCATGGTCGGCGCCGACTGGATCGGCAAGCTCGGCGCGGACGCGCTCTTCGTCAAGCGGTACGGCGTCCAGTACGTGCCGTGGATGTACATCATCACGCCGCTCGCGATGCTCGCGGTTTCGGCGCTGATCTTCTTCTTCGTCGATCGGGTCCGACGCCGCACCTTGCTGCTCTGGTACGTCGCCGGCGTCACGTTGCTCTCGGTCGCGATCCAGCTTGGCATCACGTTCCCGGTCGCGGGCAACATCGTGCAGCCGATCTCGTACGTCTTCGCGCACGGCGTCAAGGAGACGATCTACATCCTCTTCTGGGTATACGCCGGGAACCTCTATGACGCCGAGCAGTCGAAGCGTCTCTTCCCGTTCTTCGCGGGATCGGTCCTGGTCGGAAAGATCGCGGGCGGCTTCCTGGGCGCCGCGATCGCGCCGATCATCCACGCCGAGAACTTCATCGGCGCGCAAGCGGTCGGATTCTTCATTTGCTTCGTCGCCCTCGTCATCTACCGCGGCCTGCCGGAGGGGCACGGCAGCAAGATCGACTCGGATGAACGTCCTCACGGGCTTCGCGGGAGCATCCGCGACTCGGTCGACGGCTACCGCACCGTGGCAAGGGATCGGCTACTTCAGACCTTCGCGGTCGGCGTTTTCTTTTGGTACTTCCTCATGCAGTTCGCGAACTTCCTGTACCTGCTCGGTCTGAATCAGGCCGCCGCGGGCAACGGCGTCGCGAGCGAGGACTTCTTCAGCCAGCTCTACGCGTCCGTCTACACGAGCTCGTCGATCGTCGCGCTATTCATCCAGAGCGTCATCACCAGCGCCGCGCTCCGGAGGCTCGGCATCGCGCGCGTCCTCTTCGTGCTGCCGCTCTGGTACCTCGCCACGTACGCCGGCGCGGCAATCAGTGCCCCGGACGCTCTGACCATCGGCTTCATTGCCGGCGTCGCCTTGCAGCTCGGGGAGCGCATCGTCATCCCGGCGATCCACCGGCCGGCTGCGGAGCTCGTCTACAGCCAGGTCTCCGCCGACATCCGCCCGCGCGCCCGGGCATTCCTCTCGGGCGGAGTGAACGCGTTCGGCAACATGGTCGCCGCCGTGGGGCTCATCGTGGGTCTCGCCGCGTCCGATGTGCAGACCCTCCTGGCGGTGGGCACCGGACTGTCGGTGGTGTACCTCTACAACACGTTCCACACCCGCGCGGTGTTCGGGCGCCGCATCGCCGAGAACATCACCTCGATCGAGCCGGATGTTCGGCGGAGCGCCGCCGAGATCCTCGCGACCGAGCACGCCGCGGTGCCGGACGAGCTGCTCCGCTCGCTTAACGGCGCCATCCCAGCGGACGTCGAGCACGGCGTTCGGGTCGCCCTGACCCGAAGGGGCGTGCTCGCCGTGGCCGCGGACGTGACCGAGTGAGGAAGCGTTAACGTGAACGCCCGGAATCGAAGGGTGACCACCAAAGTCGTCGCCGCTCACGAGGCGGACGCCGAGCGGCGACACGAGCATCGCTTCCAGGTGAGCGAGAGCGTCGCTCGGCTGGTCATGCGCACGACCGCGAATAATCTTCCGCTCTCCCGCGACGACCGACCCTATCAATGGTCGACGACGACGTACTGCGACACCGTCGCCTGGTCCATCTACCGTTCGGCGCAGCGCGGCTCCGCGATGCAGCTGCGGATCCGCGAATACCATCGCACCCGACCGCGCCAGGTCCTCGGCCCCGGCACGGCCTGGATCGAGTTCAAGGACGACGAGGAGGACACGTCGCTCAAAGAGCGATACGGCGTGCCGATGGAGAGCGCACGGTCCTTCCTCCGCAGCGAGCCCGCGATCTCCGACCTGAACCACGGTCTCGCGGAGCGGGCGGGCCGTCTCCTTAAGGACGGCGCGAGACCGGTGTGCGTGACGCAGTACAACCGCCTCGCGTACAGCTCCTTGGATTCGTCGGTCCGAATCACAGCCGATCACAACCTCATGTACTTCGCGCTGCCGTGGGAGACGACCGACGAGGATGACCCTTCGCCGCTCGGCTCGCTCCTCGCGATGGAGCCGGATGTGATCGTGGAGATGAAGTGGTACTCCGACCTTCCGCACTGGGCGGTCGACCTTCACCAGTACCTCAAGGAGAACACCAAGGAGGAACGTCCCTCCAAGTTCATCGTCGCCATGCGCCATCTCCTCGGCGAGAACGGCGCGGCAAGGAAATGAAGGCCGTGGAAGAGGCCATTCGCTCCGATGCCCCGCCGACGCGCGTGGTCGTCGTCGAGGACGATCAAGCGTCCGCCGACGTGCTGCAGCGGCGACTTCAGGCCAACGGGATGGTCGTCTCGGTGGCGCATGACGGCCAGAGAGGCATCGCCCTGGTCGAGGAGCTCCTCCCAGACCTCGTGCTCCTCGACGTCATGCTTCCCGACACCGACGGCTACGACGTTTGCCTGCGGATCAAGAGCAACAGCTCGACCGCGCCGATCCCCGTGATCTTCCTCTCGGCACGCGGCGAGGTCGTGGACAAGGTCCGCGGCCTGTCGTGCGGCGCCGCGGACTACATCACCAAGCCGTTCCAGGCCGCCGAGCTGCTCGCGCGCATCGATGCGGTGCTCGGCCAGGCGCGCAACCCGCGCGTGCCGCGTCTTGTCCGCACCGTCGACCGCTCCGGGGGAGCGCGTCTTCGGGCTCGCGTCGCGATCGGGGACTCCGCCCTCGCGGGACACGTCGAGCGGCTGCTCGGGTCCCGCTTCGACATCGCGGATGGGTCGGAGGCACCAGACGTCCTCATCGTGGAGGGGAACGCGCCGGTCCCCGCCGATGCGCCTGAGGACGCTTCGGTCATTCGCGTCACCGGCGGGCGCGCGTCAGATGATCGTCCCGAGATCGTGCCCGTGGACGCGCAGCTGCCGCGCATCGTCGATCTCGTGGTCCGCGAAGAGCGGCTCGATCAGGATCTGAGCGCGGCCGCCGAGGCGCTCATCGTCCTCGCCGCGGCAGTCGCATCGCACGATCGCCCAAGCCAAGGGCACAGCGAGCGCGTCGCGGCGCGTGCAGTGCAGATCGGGCGTGCGCTCGGGCTCGATGAGTCCACGCGCATGACGATCCGGCTCGGAGCCCTGCTCAAGGACGTCGGCAACGCGCGCCTTCCCGCGGCGCTCCTCGCCAAGCAGGGCGAGCTCACGCCCGACGAGCGCGCCATGCTCGAGCGCCATCCGATCCTGGGCGAGGAGCTGCTCGGCGGATTCAACCGGCTCTCGGGCCTGCTGCCGATAGTCCGGCACCATCACGAGCGGCTCGACGGCACGGGCTATCCCGATGGGTTGCGCGCCGAGCTCATTCCGCTCGAGGTCCGTATCGTGACCGTCGCCGACCGGTTCGAAGCGCTCCTCACCGATCGTCCCGACCGGCCTGGAGTCTCCGAGGCAGAGGCCGTGCGCATCCTGCAAGGCGCCGTCGCGCGAGGCGAGCTCGATGCCGCGGTCGTCGCGGCGCTCGCGACGCAGATCCGGTCGAACGGAGGGCAGCAGCCGTGAATGAAACGAGTAGTCCGATCCGGGTGGTCATCGTCGACGACGAGCGGCTCTTCGCGGAGCTGATGCGCGTCGCGCTGCGCGGGGCCGACGGGATCAACGTCGAGGCTGTCGTGCACAACGTCAAGACGGCCATCGCCGCGCTGAACGAGCACAAGCCCGATGTCGTCCTGGCCGACTATCACCTCCCTGACGGGACCGGAGCCGACCTTGCCCGGGCCGTGCGCAACACCCTCCCGGACACCGCGGTGCTCGTCCTGACCGCCGACCCATCGGCCGCGACGCTCAACGACGTCGCGCGATCCGGCGCGGTGGGACACCTCACCAAGGAGCGGGGATTCGCGGAGGTCGTCGAGAGCGTTCGCGCAGCGGCATCGGGAGAGATCCTCTTCGCGCCAAGCGAGCTTCAGCGGCTGCTCCTCGAGAGCGGCGCGAACAAGAAGGTGATCGAGCCGCTGACGAGCCGCGAGCTCGAGGTCCTGCGCCTCCTCGCGAGCGGGACCAGCACCTCCGCCGCTGCGGACTCGCTCGGGATCTCCACTGCGACGCTGCGTGCCCACGTTCAGGCGGTCCTCCGCAAGCTCGGCGCGCACTCCCGTCTCGAAGCAGTCGCGGAAGCGGCTCGCCTCGGGCTCGTCACGCTCGAATCCTGGACTCGCGAGCGCCCGGCTCCCCCGCGCGGGGGAAACGGTCCGACACCCGAACGGTCATAGAGACCATTCGTTCGGGGGTACGGGTCGTTAGGACCTATATCTAGCATCCGGAGGCAGAAAATGGCCAAGCTGCTCGTCGCCGACGATCTGGTGCCCATCAGGCAGATGGTCCGTATCACCCTGTCCACGCAGGGTTGGACGATCGTCGAGGCCAAGAACGGAAACGAGGCGCTCGACCTGGTCCGCTCCGAGAAGCCCGACCTGGTGCTGTTGGACGTGGACATGGGTCCCGGTCCGAATGGCTTCGACGTCTGCCGCCAGATCAAGGCCGATCAGGCGACGAAGGACATCCCCGTCGTGATGCTCACCGCTCACGAGAGCGACAGCGACCGCGCGATCGGCTTCGCCGCCGGCGCGACGCAATACCTGACCAAGCCCTTCGGGCCGCTCGAGCTCATCGACACGATCCGCGGGATCCTGGCCCACAGCTAGAGCCCATGAACCCCGACGACACGAAGAAGATGGTCGAGACGGTCGATGTCTCGCCGGCCATGCCCGAAGCGCCGAGCGGCGCCGCGAGCCCCGACGTCTTCAGGCAGCTCCTTCACCAAGCGGTACGCGTCGCCGACCTCTCCAACGCGCAGGCCATGCGTATGGCGATGGACTTCGCGAAGGTGTACGAGCGCGAGCAAGGCGTCCGCAAGGAATTCGAGTTACAGCTCCGGCAGATGGCGCTCATGGAGAAGCAGGCGACGCGCTATGCCGAGGACCTCGCGCAGATGCTGCGCACCGAGCGCGAGCGGCGCCACGAGCTCGAGCGCGCTCTCGAGCAGGAGCGCATCGCGAACGAAGAGCTTCGCCGCACCGGTCTCCAGGGCATCAGCCACCTGCTGCTCGCCGCCACGATCAAGGACCGCACGACCGGAGACCACCTCCTTCGCGTGCGCCGCTACGTCGAGGCGATCGCCGAGCGGCTCGGCCTGCCGGCGGATCTCGTCGAGGAGTTCGGCTACTCGAGCGTCATGCACGATGTCGGAAAGATCCACACACCCGATCACATCTTGCAGAGCGAGCATCACTTGTCGGACGACGAGTTCGACGTGATCAAGAAGCACTGCACCGACGGGGAGAAGATGCTCGGAGACGCGCGCTTCTTCGAGATCGCCCGCGGGATCGCGCGCGAGCACCACGAGCGTTGGGACGGGAAGGGCTACCCCGACGGCAAGAAGGGCGACGAGATCTCGCTCGCGGCGCGCATCGTGTCGGTCGCCGACGTATTCGATGCGCTGACCTCGAAGCGCCCGTACAAGGACGCGTGGTCCGCCGAGGCCGGGCTCGAGGCGATCGAGAAGGGTGCCGGCGAGCGATTCGACCCCGAAGTCGTGAGCGCGTTTGTCGGTCTCTCTCGCGAGGGGGCCGTCGACCGCATCAGGCAAGAGGTCGCTGCGACCTCTTCCGAGCAGAACGGAAGCTCAGCCAAGTGATCCCGGCGCCTCCCAAGGCGCTCGCGACGACCGCAAGTACGACGAAGACCGCCAGCGCGAATGTCGCGAGCTCGAGCGGGAGACCGAAGCCGCTCACTATCGAATCCACGTAATCGCGCACCGCGACCGCGCGGATCGTCCCCCCGATGAGTCCAGCGGCGAGACCGACCCCGGCACCGATCCGTAGGGCGACGCTCTCTCGGGCGGTCCACGACGAGACCGACCAGCCGAGCACCGCATAGACGCCGATAGAGAGGACCAGACCGGCCAGCGTCAGCGACGCGCCGCCACCGCCGAGCGTCGGCCGCCCGCGCCCCGGTAGCTCCGCGAGCTCGCGCGCACTCTCGAGCGCCTCCGCCGTGCCGATCGCCACAAGGGCGATGACAGCAAGTGCCGGCGCGGCGATCTTCACGACCGGACCATCGGGCGCGCGCCTTGCTCCGTCCACGGTCCATGAAGGACGGCTCGCTGCCGCCGCCCAAGCCCGAGCCGGGACACGAGTACCCCGAGCTCCCAGAGCGCACGAGCCTTCCCGGATACCGCGAATCGGCGGCGCATTGCCGCGCCTGCGACCTGTGGAAGAACGCGACGCAGACCGTCTTCGGCGAGGGAAAGCGCACGTCCAAAGTCGTGTTCGTGGGCGAGCAGCCGGGAGACAAAGAGGACATCGCGGGTCGGCCCTTCGTCGGTCCCGCGGGTCGAGTGCTCGACGAGGCGCTCGAGGCCGCGGGCATCGACCGGAGCACGGTGTACGTGACCAACGCGGTGAAGCACTTCAAGTGGCGCAAGGCCGGCAAGCGGCGCCTGCACGAGAAGCCCGGACGGAGCGAGATCCAGGCCTGCCGCCTCTGGCTCGATGCGGAGCTCGCGATCCTGAAGCCGCGCGTCGTGGTCTGTCTCGGTGCGACCGCGGCGCAGGCGCTCATCTCGCCAGCGTTCAGGGTGACCAAAGAACGGGGCAAGCTGATCGCTTCCCCGCTCGCTCCTCACGTGGTTGCCACGGTGCACCCTTCCTCGATCCTCAGGGCCTACGACGAGGCCGCCCGGGAAGAGGAGATGCGCGCCTTCATCGCGGATCTCCGCGTGGTCGCGCGGCTCATCGCCGACACGGGGTGAACCCTGCCGGAGTTGACCTGCTAGATTCGCCGCCCGATAGAACCGTTTTGTAAACGGCGACGTATTCGAAGTGGCGGCCGTGGGTGGCCGACAGCACGAGAGGGGGTCCTCATGCGGCGATTCCTGGCCTTTTTTGGAGTCTTGGCGTTCGTCGCGACCGCTTGCGGCGCGGGCCCGGCGACGACCGGCGGAGAGCAAGCCTCGGCGTCCGTGTCGGAGCAGCCTGTGGCGGGCGGCCGGATCGTGGTAGGCGCCACGGGTGATCCGAAGACGATGCAACCTGTGATCTCGGCGGACACCCAATCCAGCCTGATCTGGAACCAGGTCTATCCGACCTTGACGCGCGCGAACTCCAAGACCGGCATCACCGAAGGCAGCCTTGCCGAGAAATTCGAGCTCTCGTCCGACGGCCTCACCTTGACGTTCACTCTTCGCGACAACCTGGTCTGGAGCAACGGCGACCCGTTTACCGGCGATGACTGGAAATACACCGTCGAAGCGGTTGGCCGCAGCAAGAAGACGGTCCGGAAGAGCACGTACCAGGACGTCGTCGGGTGGCAGGACTACGTCGACGGAAAGGCCGACACGGTCTCCGGCATCACGATCAAGAACGGCGGGAAAGTCATCGAGATTAAGTTCAACAAGGTCTTCTGCCCGGCCGTGGCCGCGCTTGGTGCAGGCGGCGCCGGTGGGATCTTGCCGAGCAAGCCCTTCAAGACGCAGTGGGACAACAAGACCACGGACGTGACCAAGAACATCGACGACGTTCCATACAACATGAACCCCCCGGCCTCGATGGGGCCGTGGATCTTCAAGTCGTTCCAGCCAGGCGTCCAGGTGACGTTCGCGAAGAACGACAAGTACTTCAGAGGTGCGCCGCTCGTCGACGAGCTCATCGTGAAGGTCTACGCCGACGCGACCGCGGTCAAGAACGCACTCATGACCGGTGAGGTCACGTACGCCGCGGTAAACCCTTCCGACAACGACGAGGTCTCGAAGAACGACGCCCTGAAGCTCTACCGCTTCAAGACCTCCGCGTACGACTACATCGGTTGGAACGCCAAGGCGGCGAAGGCGCCGTGGCTCGCGAACGTGCAGGTGCGTCAAGCCTTGGCGTACGGCATCGACGCGCCGGCGATCGTGAACAAGGTGCTGTTCGGCTTCGGCTCGCAGATCTACGCGCACACGCCGCCTGTTTCGTGGGCCTATGACGATAGCGGGCTCACAAAGTACGCACGGGATGTGAACAAGGCGAAGCAGCTCCTCGAGCAGGCTGGAGCGAAGATGGGCTCGGACGGCGTCTACCGCTGGACCGACGGTTCTCCGATGAAGATGCGCATCGAGACGAATCAGGGAAACAACGTCCGCGAGACGATCCTCCAGTTCGCGCAGCAGCAGTACAAGGACATCGGCATCGAGATCGATCCGCTGCTCGAGTCGTTCAACGCGCTCCTCGACCGCACGCAGCCCGGCCCCGACTACGAAGGCTTCATCATCGGTTGGTCGCTCGGGGCCGACCCGGATCCGTACTCGATCTGGCACTCGAGCCAGACCGGCAAGGACCAATTCAACGACGTCTTCTACACGAACGCGAAGGTCGACCAGGCGCTTCTCGACAACCGAAACGGCCCCGACTGCAGCCAGGCCGGACGCAAGAAGGCGCTCCACGCCGTCGACCAGCAGCTCAACAACGATGTCCCGTACACGTTCCTGTTCACGCGCGACTCCCTGACCTACGCCGACAAGAAGCTCCAGAACTTCGACCCCGCGACCTACAGCACTACCTGGAACGTCGAGAAGTGGTGGTTCAAGAAATAGCTGGATAAGCGGCGGCGGCGCCCGGGCGAATAGCTCGGGCGCCGTCTCGGATCGGGGGACCGCCTGGCTCGCTTCATCGCACGGCGACTCGTCATCGCGATCCCGACGCTCCTGGGCATCCTCGTCCTGACCTTCCTCCTCACTCGGCTCTCCCCGTCCGATCCGATCCAGCTCATGCTCGGCGGGCAGTACGACATCACACCCGAGGATCGCATCGCGCTTCGCGAATCGCTCGGGCTCAACGACCCTCTGCCCGTGCAGTTCGCCAAGTGGGTCTGGAACGTGGCGCACCTCGACTTCGGCAACTCCTTCTATTACCAGCGGCCGGTGATGTCGCTGATCCTCGAGCGCGTCCCCAACAGCCTGCAGATCTCGTTGGCCGCACTCATCGTCACGATCGCGGTCGGCATCCCGCTCGGGATCCTCGCGGCCCTGCGTCGCGGCACCCTGGCCGACCATGGCATCCGCGTGTTCAGCGTCGGCGGGCACGCCATCCCGCAGTTCTGGCTCGGTTTGATGTTCGTGCTCACTTTCGGGGTCCAAGCGCGCTGGTTCCCGATCGGCAGCATGAACGCGGTCGGCATCGATTGCGGGCTCTGCTGGGATCGTCTCTGGCACCTCATGGGTCCCGTCGCCGTCATCTCGATCGCCGGCATCGCCAACCTGCCACGCCTGCTGCGCACCGAGGTGCTCGAGGTGATCTCGCAGGATTACGTGCGCACGGCCCGTAGCAAGGGTCTCAAGGAGCAGGCCATCATCGCGGGCCACGTGCTGCGGAACGCATTGATCCCCGTGGTCACGTCCTTCGGGACGATCCTGCTCGTGTTCTTCTCGGGTTCGCTCATCATCGAGCGGGTCTTCAACTGGCCAGGCCTCGGCCGGCTCACGTTCGAGGCCGCCGTGAACAAGGACTATCCGCTGGTCCAGGCCGGCGTCGTCATCTCGAGCGTGCTGCTCATCGTCTCCTACATCCTCCGCGACGTCGCCTATGCCTGGGTCGACCCGCGCATCAAGGTCCGCTGATGGCGACCGACGCCGTCACCGCGACCGTCGCCACGCTCCGCCAGCGCGAAGCGCGTCGCGCGAGCGCGGGCCTCTGGCGCGACGCGCTCTGGCGTTTGCGGCGCGATCCGACGACGCTGATCGCGCTGACGGTGATCGGCGTCATGGTCATCCTGGCGCTCGCGGCGCCGCTTCTCGGCGACGGTTTTTTCCACAAGACCGAGCGAGACCAGGACATCCTCTCCAACTACACCAAGCCCACTTTCGCGCAGCCGTGGCTCTGGCTCGGAACGGACGAGCTCGGGCGAAGCCAGATCGTCCGACTGCTGTTTGGCGCCCGCGTCTCGCTGTTCATCGGATCCTTCGGTGCGCTGACCGCACTCGTCATCGGTCTCGGTATGGGCGTGACGGCCGGCTACTTCCGCGGCCGCTGGGACGACATCGTGGTCTGGCTCGTCACCACGTTGAACAGCGTCCCGCTGCTCTATCTGCTCCTGATCATCGGCGTGCTCTTCCGGCTCGAGCCGCTGCCGTTCGCCGTCCTGCTCGGTGGGCTTGGCTGGCTCGGGATCGCGAACTACGCGCGCGGGCAGACGATCTCGCTGCGGGAGCGCGAATACGTTCTCGCGGGACGCACCGTCGGCTGCACACCGGTACGCCTGATGGTCCGGCACATCGTCCCGAACATCCTTCCGCTGATGATCGTCCTAGGGATGATCGAGGTCGGGCAGCTCATCCTCACCGAATCCGCGATCTCGTTCATCGGCTTCGGCATTCAGCCGCCGACACCGTCGTGGGGCAACATGCTCACGAACGCTTCGCAGTACCTCGGGAAGGCCCCTTACCTGATCTATCCCCCCGGCGTCGCGGTGTTCGTCACCGTGCTCTGTCTGTACCTGATCGGCGACGGCCTTCGCGACGCGCTCGACCCTCGTCTCCGCGCTGGTAGCGAAAGCAGGCCGGAGGGACGAGATGGCGGGGATCGACGAGGTCAAGGGCTGGCTGGCGGGACGGCTTCCCAAGGATTGGTACACGGGCGAGCCGGAGGTCCGCATGGACGAGGATGAGATCTGGGTCGTTGGGACGCTGGCCGATGTTCAGGCCAGCGGGGCGGATGCGGTGAAGGCGGCGCGCGAGGGCGCGATCCAGCGCTTCCGCGAATCGACCCGCGACGAGCGGGTGAAGATCGCCGGCGAAGCGCGCCAGCGCTTCGGCCGCAACCTCGCCTGGGGCGCCAAGATCGGCGACCAGACCGCGCTCTTCACGCATCTCGCTGTTCCGGTGATGACGCGGCTGCGCCTGCCCGAGCGGGAGCTCCTGGACACGCTGGTGCGCGCCGGCGTCGCGCGAAGCCGCTCGCACGCACTCGCGTGGTGCGTCCGCCTCGTCGAGAAGAACGAGTCGTCGTGGCTCGGCGAGCTCAAGGAAGCGATGACGAAGGTCGGCGAGGCGCGGTCGCACGGGCCGCTGAACTGATGGCAAGCGAGGTAAGCGACCGGCCGCGAGCCGAGACCGATGCGGCGAGCGCGCTGCTCGACGCGTACTCCCAGGCGGTGATCCGCGTCGTCGAGCGGGTCGCGCCGAGCGTTATCAACGTGCGGCGCGGACGGAGCGGCGGAAGCGGCGTCATCGTCACGCCAGACGGCTACGCGCTCACGAACGCGCATGTCGTCGATGCGACTCGCGAGGTCGGCGTCGCGATGCACAGCGGCGCTGAGCTCCACGCCGACGTCGTTGGATCGGATCCCGCGACCGATCTCGCCGTGATCCGGGTCAACGGGTCGGGCCTCCCGGCGGCCGAGCTCTCGGACTCCGATACGCTGCGCGTCGGTCAGCTCGTTATCGCGATCGGCGACCCGCTCGGTTTCCACTCCACGGTAACCACGGGCGTGGTGAGCGCCACCGGACGTTCGCTACGCGCGAACGATGGCCGGATGATCGAGAACGTCATCCAGACCGACGCGGCTCTGAATCCCGGCAACTCCGGGGGTCCGTTGGTAGACACGCACGCGAAGATCATCGGGATCAACACCGCGATCATCCCGATGGCGCAGGGCATCTGCTTCGCGATTCCCGCGACGACTGCCCGGCTGGTCGCCGGGATGCTCATTCGCGACGGCCGTGTGCGGCGCGCGTACCTCGGCATCGGCGGAGCGCCGACGCCGATCGGCCGCAGTCTTGCCAGTGAGCTCGGGCTCGCGAGCTCCGGTGGGATCCGCGTTCTCGAGGTCGTTGCCCCTTCCCCGGCTGAGCGTGCCGGACTTCGCGCGGGCGACATACTCGTCTCGCTCGATGGGACGCCGCTCATCACGCTGTCCGAGCTTCAACGGGTCCTTTCGGCGGATCGCATCGGCCGCGCCGCCGATCTCGCGTACGTTCGCGCCGGGGAGCTGCGCCACACCACGATCACACCCGTGGACTCTCGATAAGACCCGAGCTACCGCTCGGCCTGTACTTGAAGCCTCGCTGACGCGAGCCTCCCGGTAACCGATCGGGCAGGATGACCGCGTGGAGCTGGTCATCCGTCGCGCGCGGCCCAGCGACAAACGAGGTGTCCGCGAGGCCGTAAAGACGATCTGGAACGGCGGGGACCGCGTGCCCGCTTTGTTCGATGCATGGGTCACGGGCCGGACCGGACCGTTCTTCGTCGCCGAAGTCGGCGGGCACGTCGTCGGGATGGGGAAGCTGACCAAGATCAGTCCGCGTGAGGCGTGGCTCGAGGGCGGCCGCGTAGCGCCGCGCTATCGCCGTCGCGGGATCGCGACCGCGCTGATCGCGCACCGGATCGCATTCGCGCGCGACCGCGGATTCGCGGTGATCCGCTTCTCGACCGCGTCCGACAACACCCCGATACATAAGGCCGCGAGGCGCTTTGGGTTCCGTCGCGCCGCCCACCTGTGGCGTCATGAAGCACCGGCTCTGGCTCCGCGACAGAACGGGGTCGGGTGTTCGTGGCCGGCGATCCGCTTGGCGCGGCCGCGATCGTCGGCAGCGCGCGGGACCCGCGCGGAAGCCTTCCGATCGTCGCGATCGGCGGTCGCGGCGCGGTCTTGCGCGAGCTCCTGCTGAGCCTTCGCGCCCTCGCCGCGCGGCGCCGGCTGCGGACCGTCTCCTTCTACGTCGGCGATCGCGCCGAGCGCGTCGCCGCCGAGCGGACCGGGTTCCGTCCGCCGTGGTCGGAGCAGGCGTTCCTCTTCGAGCGCCGGCTTTAGGCGGCGATCTGGATCAGGGCGCGTGCCTGCTCGACCGTGATCTCCTGACCGTGAATCGTCTTCGCATGGAGCTGGGCCATCCGCACGATCTCATCCTCATCGCGACTGCGGACCTCGAAGCCGCAGGGGCAGCGAAGGCTTTTCAGCTGGCTCATTGGCGCTCTTGGTAGCACATCACCACTGATTCCAGTCGGAATCTACCCAAATACGCACCTCGGGTTCGCCGTCGAACAGCTTGGCGAAGAACTCCTTGATCTGAGGCGAACCTGCGAAACGCTGGATGCCCTCCAGGCTGGACCAGGTATCCACCCCGAAGAACGCACGCCGGTCATTCGGGTCGAGATAGACGGCGTGCGTGAGATCGCCGGCCTCTTTCGCGGCGGCCTTGGTCGCTGTCGTGACCTCATCGTGATACTTCTTGGCCGTCGCCGCATCGCGGAGCTTGGCGCGGATCGTCACGGTGTATTTCATCGGAACCTCCTGTCGCGCAGGCCGAATCGTCTCCCCGGCACCTTGTGATTTCCTTGTCGCGTGCGAATCCAGCTTTGCGGCCGTCTCTCGATCGAAGGACTGGCGCGAACGATCGATGAGGTCGAGTTTCCCGGGCGGCTCGGCCGGCGCCTCTGGGCGTATCTCGTCCTGAATCGCAGGCGGCCGGTCGGCCGAGGCGAGATCGTCGCAGCGCTCTGGGGCGAGGAGTCGCCGGATGCCTCGGACGCGAGCGTCAACGCGCTCGCAAGCCGATTGCGCCACACCCTCGCCCGGACGGGCGAGCTCGCCGAGCTGCGGTCGGCGACCGGGGCATACACGCTCGCGCTCCCGAGCGGGACGTTCGTCGACCGCGAACGGGCGTGGAGCGCGATCCATCACGTGGCCGCGATCCGCAGCCGCGGCGACGTCGCCGGGGCATGGGCTGAGAGCGTCATCGCCTGCGAGATCGCGCAACGGGGATTTCTCCCGGGCGAGTCGGGCGACTGGATCGAGGCCGAGCGCAGGACGCTACGCGACATCGAGCTGCAGGCGCTCGAGGTGCTGGCGGAAGTCGAGATCGATCAGGATCGGCCGGCCGAGGCCGAGCGGGTCGCCCGCCGGCTCATCGCCACGGATGCCCTTCGGGAGTCGGGTTACCGGCTGCTCATGCGCGCGCTCGCGTCGGGAGGCAATGCGGCACAAGCTGCACGTGTCATGGATGAGTGCCGCGCGGCGCTCGCCTCGGCGCAGGCGTCGCCATCGAAAGAGACGGAACGAGTCTTCCGCGAGATCCTGGGTTAGACGGACCGTCAGGTGAGCGTGGTCTTTCTCATCGATGTCGACAACACGCTCCTGGACAACGACGCGCTGAAGGCGCTCTGCGATCGCGAGCTTCGAGGCGTCGCGGGTTACGACGCCGCCCGACGCTTCTGGGCGATCTATGAGGAGGTTCGGGCGGCTGGCGGAGTGATCGACTATCCGGCGACGCTTGTGCGCTTTCGTGAGGAGCGTCCCGATCTCGCCGGCCCCGACCTGGAGCGCGTCGTCATGGACCCGCCGTTCGCGCAGTTCGTCTATCCGGGCGCGTTCGCGGTGATCGAGCGAATGTGGCGAGCGGGGGAGCCGGCCATCCTGTCCGATGGCGACCCGGAGTATCAGCCTCGCAAGATCGA
>VBDQ01000013.1 GCA_005889075.1 Chloroflexota bacterium | reverse complement strand
CGGCTCGACGGGGTCGCAGACATGCTCACCAAAGGTGACGACCACCGGCACGCGCTCGCGCTCCTCGTCGCCAAATACCCACAGTACGAACGCATGCCGCTTCGCGACGCACCGGTCATCCGCCTCCGCATCGAGCACGTTTCGCAGTGGCACGGCTGACCTAGACTTTCGCGCTCTATGGAGTTCGGGTTCACCCTAAAGCCCGACCATTCGCTCGCTCGGATCGCGTCGCTCACGCGGCTCGCCGAGTCGGCCGGCTTCGGTTACGGCTGGCTCTTCGACAGCCACGTGCTGTGGAAGGAGCCGTACGTGCTCCTCGCCCTCATGGCGCAGAACAGCAAACGGATGCGCCTCGGCACCTGCGTGACGAACCCGGGCACCCGCGAGCCATCGGTCACAGCGAGCGTGCTGGCGGTGCTGCAGGAGCTTTCCGGCGGGCGGATGGACCTCGGCATCGGTCGCGGCGATTCGGCGCGGCGCGTCCTCGGGAAGCCGCCGACGAACCTCGCGCTCCTCGAGGAGGCGACCAACGTCATCCGCGACCTCTGCGAAGGCCGCGAGGTCACCTACGAGGACACCAAGCTGCGTTTCGACTGGGCGCCGAAAACCCGTCTCCCCGTCTGGATCGCGGGGTACGGACCGAAAGCCCTCGAGCTCACCGGCCGCGTCGCCGACGGGGCGATCATCCAGCTCGCCGACCCGAGTCTCGTCGGCTGGTGCATCGGCCTCCTACGCGACGGGGCGCGCCGCTCGGGTCGCGATCCGAGCGCAGTGGCGGTCATGGTCGCCGCGCCGGCGCACGTCGGGCCACGCGCGCAGGTGCGCGACCGCGTCCGCTGGTTCCCGGCGCTGGTCTCGAACCACGTCGTGGACCTCGTCAAGCGCTACGGCGAGCACGGCCTTCCCGGCGACCTCACCGCGTACGTGCGTAACCGGCCCGGCTACGACTACAAGCACCACGCCGAGTCGGGCTCGACGAATGCCGCCTTCGTCGACGACGAGTCGGTCGATCGTTTTTGCGTGATCGGCGAAGTGGACGAGCACATCGCGAAGCTCCGCGAGCTCGCCGCGATCGGCGTACGCCAGTTCAACATCTATCTCATGAGCGGTGAAGAGGAGCGGATCCTCGAGGTCTATGGCGACAGGATCATCCCGGCGCTGACGCGAGTCGAGGCGGCGTCGGCCTAGCTGGCGAGCTTCCCCGTCGCGGCGAATCGGTCGGCGAGCTCGAGGGCCTCGTCGATCGCGCGCACACCGGTGCCGAGCTCGTCCTCGGTGACCGAAAGCGGCGGCGCGACGAACAGCATGTTCCAGCGGCAGAAGACATAGACGTCGCGCTGGAGGAGCGCGGCCTTCAGTGCGTTCGCGAGCGCGCTCGTGGGTCCGTTCCAGCGCTCGAGCATCTCTTTGCTGCGCCGATCCTTCACCAGCTCGATCGCCGCGAACAGACCCCGGCCGCGGACGTCGCCGACGGAAGGGTGGCGCGCTACAAGACCGCGGAGGTCTTCGAGGAGTCTCTCGCCCATGCGCGCGGAGCGCTCGATGAGGCCGTCTTCGCGGTACGCCTCGATCGATGCGACCCCCGCGGCGCAGGCCAGCGGGTGCCCGCTGTACGTCGAACCGACCCAGAGAACGTGGTCATCGAAGTGGCGTGCGATCTTCGCGCTGACGATCGCGCCCCCGAGCGGCAGGTATCCAGACGTCACGCCCTTCGCGAAGACCTCGTCGAATACGAGCAGGATCCCGTACTTGTCGCAGAGCGCGCGCAGGCCACGGAGGTAGCCGTCCGGCGGCACGAGGACGCCCGAGGTTCCCGGGATGGGCTCGACCATGATCGCCGCGACGTACTCGGGACCCTCGTACCAGATCACCTCCTCGACGTGCGCGAGCGCTTTCTGCACATCGGAGCCGAACACCGAGCGGTAGGGGTCGGGATTCAGGAAGTGGATGACTCCGGTGATGCCAGGCTCCGCCGGCCAGCAGCGGTTGTCTCCGCCGAGCGTCATCGAGCCCTGCGACTGTCCGTGAAAGGACCGCCACTGCGTGAGGATCTTGTGGCGCCGGGTGAAGAGGCGCGCGATCTTGATCGCGTGCTCGTTGGCCTCGCTTCCGCCTGTGGTGAAGATCGTCTTCGCCAGGTCGCCCGGCGTGACCTCCGCGAGGAGCCGGGCCAGGGTGGCGCGGCTCTCCTCGCCGAACGACGGCGTGACGTAGCAGACGCGTTCGGCCTGCTCCTGGATGGCACGCACGACGCGCGGGTGGCCGTGCCCGAGGTTCACGTTGATGAGACCGGAGCTGAAATCGAGGATGCGCCGGTCGCCCGCGTGCAGCCACGACCCCTGCGCGCCGGTGATGACCACGTGCTTGAGGCCGGCCTGCGCCGACCACGAGATGAGGACGTGATCGGCGGTGTCCTGCGCGACCGTCGATGGATCGGCGGGGCGCTTCGTCGCGACGGTCATCGCGCCGAGTCTAGTCGCGAGAACGCGTGACCGCCGGAGAGCCCGGCGGTCGACGCGATCGCGATTTCGTTAGTTGCCTCCCGGGGTCACCTGCACGTTGGCTTTCTTGAAGCCGGTGCCGTTGACATCTTGGCCCTGCGACTTGAGGGCGTCGGCGGCCTTCTTCGCGAGGTCGGTGCGGAACGCTGCATCGGTGGGTTTGCTCTTGAGCACCTGATAGGTCGTCGAGATGTTGACCGTCTGGTCCCACGCGGCCTTGTCCAGCACGCCGATCCCGTTCGGGGACGGCCAGATCAGCGCGTTGATCTCGTTGAGCTGCCAGGTCATGTGACCCTTGCCCAAGGTCGTGCCGGCCTTCAGCACGATGTCGACGCACTGGCTCTGGTTGTCGCGGCAGAAGATCCAACCCTTGAACGACGCCTGGAGGAACCGCGCCGCGACGTCCTCGTTTCCTGACTTCGAGAGCCACGATTGCCGCACGAAAACGTGGTCCTGGAGCATCGCCGTACCGACCTGGTTGAAGTCGATGACGTTGAGCTCGCTGGGTTGATAGAGCTGACCGGTCTTCGGGTTCTTCTGCTCGAGGACCTGCGCGTACTCGTTGTAGATCATGGCCTGAGCGGCATCGACCTGTCCGTTGAGCAAGAGCGACATGTCGAACGGCTGGCTGACGATGGTGACGTCGCTCGCCTTGTTCGGATCGATCCCGACCTTCCGCATCGCGGCGTAGAGCTCGGGCTCGTTGCCGAAGCCCCAGGTCCCGACCTTCTTGCCCTTCCAGTCCTCTGGCTTAGTGATGCTCCGGTCCTTGAACGAGACCTCGAGCGTTCCGGAGCGCTGGAAGACCTGGGCGATATTGACCAGGTCCGCACCAGCCTCGCGCGACGCGAGCATCTTCGGGACCCAGGCGATGCCGAACTCGGCGGCGTCCGACGCCACGACCTGCTGCGGGACGATGTCGGGTCCACCCAGCTTGATCTCGACGTCGAGCCCGACGTCGCGGAAGTAACCCTTGTCGAGCGCCGCGTAGTAGCCGGCGAACTGCGACTGGGCGACCCACTGCAGCTGCAATCGGACCTTGGTGAGAGGGCCACCGCTTCCACCACCGCCCGTGGTGCCGCCGCCACATGCGGCGAGCAGGATGACGACGATCGTGATCGCGAAAGCACGACGAGAACCGCGCATATCAACCTCCCCATTCCGGGCGCGACGCGAGTGCGCTACAAAGCGTCGGTGGCCCGCGCCGAGGCGTGCCAGGGAAGCGCGACGCGCTCGAGCGCGAGGATGATAAGGAAGAACGCAATGCTTGCGGCCGAGGCCACGATGATCGCGGCCCAGGCATTGGCGAAACGGAAGAACGCGGCCTCCGTGATGATGAACTGCCCGAGCACGGACCTGGCCCCGCCGAAGTATTCCGCGACGATCGCCCCGATCAGCGAAAGCGTCGCGCTCACCCTGAGCGCGGTGAAGATATACGGGAGCGCATTCGGGATCCGAACCTTGAGGAAGACCGCGAGCTCGTCGGCAGCGTACGACCGCATCAGCTCGAGCGACCCGGGTTCGACGAGGGTCAGGCCGCGAACGGTGTTGATCATGACTGGAAAGAAGACCAGCACCGCGACGACCATCATCTTGGAGAGCGGATTCAACACGCCGAACCAGTTGTTCATGATCGGCGCGAAGGCGATGATCGGGACCGAGTTCGCGGCGATCGCGAATGGGAGGAGCGTTCGGCTGGCTGTCGTCCAGCGCGCGGTGGCGCCGGCGACGGCGAGCGCAGCCACGCCGCCGATCGCAAGCCCCCCGACCGCTTCGATCAACGTATTGCGGCCGGCGGTCGCGAGCTCGTCGAGGTGGTCCACGAACGCCGCAGCGATCGCGCTGGGACGCGGCAGCAGGAACTGCTGGATCCCGAGCACGCTCACGAGAAGCTCCCAGGTCACGAGAACGGCGACGAAGAGCGTGGCCGCGGGAGCGTAGTAACGGATGCGGCTCATCAGCTCGCAGCGACCTCCACCGCTCGCGGCCGCGCAGCGTCGCCCCCACGAAGGCGCTCCCGGACACGAGTGATGAAGCCGAAGTACCGCTCGTCCTCTCGGGTGAGATCGTTGCGCGGCTGCGGGAGATCGACCGCGATCACGTCGAGGATCCGGCCGGGACGGGCCGACATCACCGCGACGTGAGTCGAAAGGAACACCGCCTCCGGGATGCTGTGGGTGACGAAGACGATGGTCGTCCCGGTCTGCTGCCAGATCCGAAGGAGCTCGAGGTTGAGCCGCTCCCGGGTTATCTCGTCGAGCGCGCCGAAGGGCTCGTCCATCAGGAGGATCGCGGGCTCGAACGAGAGCGCGCGCGCGATGGCGACCCGTTGCTGCATGCCTCCTGACAGCTGCCAGGGATATCGGCGCTCGAAGCCGGTCAGCTCGACGAGCGCGAGCATCTCCTGCGCTCGCGTCGCCCGCGCTCGTTTGGGGATCGCGCTCATCTCGAGCGGGAGCTCCACGTTCCGCATGACCGTGCGCCAATCGAAGAGAACCGGGGATTGGAAGACCATCCCGTAGTCGCGGTCCAGCCTCGCGCGATGCGCTGACTTGCCGTTGACCTCGATCGTGCCCGCGCTGGGTCGAGTCAGGTCGCCGATGAGCCGCAGCAGGGTCGACTTGCCGCACCCCGATGGCCCGATGAGCGAGACGAATGCGCGCTTGGGGATCTCGAGATCGATCCGGTCAAGCGCCTTGGTGGCGTCGGCCCCCGATCCGAAGACCTTGTCGACGGCGCGGAAACGAACGACCGCCTCGCTCATGACTCGGCCACGGCCACGCGGCCCCGGAGCATTACGACCTCCGCGACGCGCACCGCGGCGAAGAACGAGATCCCCACGAGCGCCGCGACGATGATGGCCGCCCACAGCTTCGGCGGTCCCGAGACATAGAACTGGTTGAAGTTCAGGATCGCACCGCCCAGGCCCTCGCGGATGCCCGACGGCAGCTCGCCGATGATCGCCCCGACGACGCTCGCCGTCGCCGCGATCTTGAACGCCGCAAAGAGATATGGGGCCGCCGCCGGCAGCCGTACTTTCAGGAGAACGTCGCGCGTCGGAGCGGCATAGGACCGCATGAGCTCCATCGCGCGAGGATCCGGCGAGCGCAGACCGCGGACGCCGGCGATGGTCACCGGAAAGAAGGTGAGATACGCCGAGATGACCGCGACCGAGAGCCATCCGGCCTGGAGCCATATCACGACCATCGGCGCGATCGCGATGATCGGCACCGTTTGTGACGCGACGACGTACGGGACGAGCGCGCGCTCGAGCAGAGGCGAGTGCACGAAGACGATCGCCAGCGCCAGCCCGAGCCCGGCGCCGAAGACGAAGCCGCCGAACGCCTCGCGGAAGGTGAAGACGGCCGCGTTGGCGAGAACGAAGCCGAGCGGTGGTCCGTTGCGCTGGGCGGGCTCGACGAACGCGGCCGCGATGTCCCAGACGTGCGGCATGTTGAGGTCACTCGCGATCTGCCACTGAAATGGCGGCGTCCATCCCGGGAATCCGTCGCCCCCGAGCAGCTTGACGAGCTCCCACCCCGCCGCGAGAGCGATCACCACGACGACGAACGTCACCACGCTTCTCGCGCCGCGGAACACGGCGAAAGTGTAGATACTGGTCGACGAGCAAGATGCATCTCGGCATCAACCTGTGGCCCCAGAACTCGAGCTGGCAGAACCTCCGCGAGCACGCCTTGCTCGTTGACCAGCTCGGATTCGATTCGCTCTGGGTCTGGGACCACTTTTATTCGATCAACGGCGATCTGCACCGTCCGAACCTCGAGGGTTGGCAATTACAGGCCGCATATGCCGCGCTCACCGAGCACGTGCGGATCGGCTGCCTCGTATCGGGGGTCACTCATCGTCATCCCGCGGTACTGGCGAACATGGCTACGACGCTCGACAACATCTCGAACGGCCGCGCCATCCTCGGCATCGGCGCGGCGTGGAATGCGCTCGAGCACAACGCGTACGGGATCGATCTCGGCACTCCGGGCGAGCGCTCGCGGCGCTTCGCCGAGGCCGCGAAGATCATCCGTCAGCTCGTAGACGGCAAGCGCGTCACGCACTCGGGCACGTATTACGACCTCGTGAATGCCGAGGTGCTCGTCCGTCCGGTGCAGGAGCGGCTCCCGATCATGATCGGCGGCGGCGGCGAGCAGAAGACACTCCGCACGACCGCGCGGTATGCCGACATGTGGCACGGCTACGGGACCATGGACCAGATGGCGCACAAGCTCGACGTGCTGCGCAAGCACTGCGCCGACGTCGGGCGCGATTTTTCCGAGATCGCGCCGTTCGGCGGCAAGTGGGTCGTCATCCGCGACGATCCCGCCGATGCGAAGCGAGTGCTCGAGCGGATCGCGAAGCACCATGGGATGACGTCGCCGCCCGAGCCGTTTATTGGCCGGCCCGACGAGATCGCCGAGAAGATCGGCGCGTACGCGAAGGTCGGCGTGAAGGGATTCATCGTCGCTTTTGCCGAACCGTTCGATACGGAGACGATCGAGCGACTTGGCAAAGAAGTCCGCCCGCGCCTCAAAGAGATCGTCACCGAGACAACCGCGGCCGTTTCCCGTTAGGCTCATCGTCGTTCCATGAGGATCGGCGTCGTGCGCGAGACCGCGCCCGGAGAACGGCGCGTCGCCCTCGTTCCGGAGACGGTGGGTCGGCTCGCGAAAGCCGGGAACGAGCTCATCGTCGAGCGCGGGTCCGGCGAAGCGGCGAGCTTTCCCGACCGCATGTACACCGAGGCGGGCGCCTCGATCGGTGACGTCTGGTCGGCGGAGATGGTCCTCAAGGTGGCGCGCCCGTCGGACGAGGAGATTGGCAAGCTGCGCACCGGGACCGTTCTCATCGCGTTCCTCTCGCCGCTCACCAATCACAGCCTGGTGCGCGATCTGGCGCGGCGCGGCGTGACCGCGCTGTCCATGGACGCGATCCCGCGGATCACTCGCGCCCAGCCGATGGACGCGCTCTCGTCGCAGGCGACGGTCGCCGGCTACAAGGCCGTTCTCCTCGCGGCTGCCGCGCTGCCAAAGTTCTTCCCCATGCTCACCACCGCGGCCGGCACCATCGCCCCGGCCAAGGCGTTCGTGATCGGGGCTGGTGTCGCCGGCCTGCAGGCGATCGCGACCGCGCGGCGGCTGGGCGCGGTCGTCGAGGCGTTCGACACCCGCCCGGTGGTGAAGGAGCAGGTCCAGTCGCTGGGCGCGAAGTTCCTCGAGGTCGACCTCGGCGAGACGGGCGAAGGCGCGGGCGGGTACGCCAAAGAGCTCTCTGAAGAGGCGCACCGCAAGGAGGTCGAGCTCCTCGCGAAGGCGGTCAAGGAGAACGACATCATCATCACGACGGCGGCCATACCGGGACGGCCGGCTCCGAAGCTCATCACCGCCGACATGGTCCGTTCGATGAAGCCCGGCTCGGTGATCGTCGACCTCGCCGCAGAGACCGGTGGCAACACCGAGCTTACCGAGGCCGGCAGGGTCATCGACGTGGACGGGGTCCGCATAGACGGGACCACCAACCTCCCATCGACCATGCCGTACCACGCGAGCCAGATGTACTCGCGGAACGTCGCGAGCCTGCTCGGCCTGATGATCACCAAAGAGGGCAAGCTGAACCTCGACATGACGGACGAGGTCATCAAGGGCACGGTGATCACCAAGGACGGCGAGGTCGTGCACGAGCAGACCAAGAAGCTCGTCGCGGAGAAGGCCGCGTGAACGACCTCATCGTCGCGGCCTACGTCTTCATCCTGGCGATCTTCGTCGGGTTCGAGGTCATCTCGAAGGTCCCGTCGACCCTGCACACCCCTCTGATGAGCGGCGCGAACGCGATCCACGGGATCGTGATCGTCGGCGCGATGCTCGTGGCGGCCGCTCTCGGCGGGCCGCTGGGGACCCTGCTGGGGTTTCTCGCGGTAGTTCTCGGCACGGCAAACGTCGTCGGCGGGTTCGTGGTGACCGATCGGATGCTCGCCATGTTCAAACAACCGCCGAGGAGGGCTTCGCCCCCCTCGAACCCCCCGCAGACCCGCTGAACATGGAGTCGCTCATCCCGCTCGCGTATCTCGTCGCGGCGGTCACCTTCATCCTCGGGTTGAAGGGCCTCTCCTCGCCCACGACGGCGGTGATGGGCAACCGCATCGCGGCGGCGGGGATGCTCGTTGCGGTCATCGCCACGTTCTTCACGCAAGACGTGCAAGGCGGGGTGCCGGTGATCGTCGCGGGGATGCTCGTCGGCGGCGTCGCCGGTTTCGCCGGCGCGCGGATGGTCAAGATGACCGCGATGCCGCAGATGGTCGCGCTGTTCAACGGCGCGGGCGGCGGTGCTGCGGCGCTCGTGTCGATCCTCGAGTTCTCGCGCGAGCTCGGCGCCGGGCGCGGCACGCCGCCGTTTGGGGTGACCCTGCCGACGCTTCTCGCGCTCGTGATCGGCGCGGTGTCGTTCTCGGGGAGCGCGATCGCCTTCGGCAAGCTTCAGGGGATCGTGACCCCGCGGGCGTTCCGCTACGCGGGCCAGCAGATCGTCACCGGCGCGCTCGTCGCCGCGATCGGGGCCCTCGCGCTCGGTCTGCTCGTCTCGTCGCTCGGCACGGCGACCATCGACCCGATGTTGCTTATCGTCGCGACCACAATCCTCGCGCTCGTGTTCGGCGTCGCGCTGGTGCTGCCGATCGGCGGCGCCGATATGCCGGTCGTGATCTCGCTGCTCAACGCGTACACCGGCCTGGCGGTCGCGATGGCCGGCTTCACCCTCGCGAATCAGCTTCTCGTCGTCGCCGGCACGCTCGTCGGAGCGTCCGGAACGATCCTCACCCGCCTCATGTCGAAGGCCATGAACCGCTCTCTCGGGAACGTGCTCTTCGGGGCCTTCGGCGCGGCCACGGCGGCGGGCGCCGCGGGTCCGACGGGCGGCGACGATGGCCGGACCATCCGCTCGATCGGCCCGGAGGACGCGGCGATCCTGCTGTCGTACGCCCAGAACGTGATCGTCGTCCCCGGCTATGGACTCGCCGTCGCGCAGGCGCAGCACAGCGTGCGCGAGCTCGCCGACCTGCTCGAATCGAAGGGCATCAACGTGAAGTACGCGATCCACCCGGTCGCGGGTCGGATGCCAGGCCACATGAACGTGCTCCTCGCCGAGGCCAACGTCCCGTACGACAAGCTCTACGACATGGACCAGATCAATCCGGAGTTCCAGCGGGCCGATGTCGCGCTCGTCATCGGAGCGAACGACGTCACCAATCCCGCGGCGCGCTCGAACCCCAGCTCACCGATCTACGGCATGCCGATCCTCGATGTCGACAAGGCGCAGAACGTCATCGTGATCAAGCGATCGATGAAGCCCGGCTTCGCCGGGATCGACAACGACCTGTATCTCGATCCGAAGACGGCGATGCTCTTCGGCGACGCCAAGGACGCCGTCGGCAAGGTCGTTCAGGAGCTCAAGAGAGCGGCCTAACCGCTAGTCGTCGTCCTCGTCGCCCTGCCCGTCGTCGTCACCACCGCCGTTTTCGTGCTGCCGCGCGAAGTGGCTAACGCACTGGCCCTGGTTCTTGAACGGACCCGGCGCCGAGGTGAAAGTCTTCCAGCCGCCGTTCTTGCACTGGCTGAACCTCCCGCCCTCGCTGCCACCGCCGCCACCGGTGGTCGACTCGAAGGTGTACGTCGTGCCGTTGATCATCACGTTGTCGACGAGCACCGTCTGCGTCGCGGTCGCGCCGAAGAACCAGCCTGAGTCGGTCACGAGCTGGATCCCGGTGACGAAGTCGTTGCCATACTTCGTGAGCGCCGAAGACCAGGTGTCGTAAAAGGTGCCGCCTGGGAGCTGGCTCGTGTCGACGAAGCTGCCCGCGGTCACGAGGTTGCCGCTCGAGGTCCAGATGTTCTGCGCGCAGCCGGTGTAGTTCGGATAGGGGCCCAGGTAGACGAAGATGTTGCGGGCGTCGATGTTGATCTGGAAGCGCGGCGCTCCGCCGCCGCAGCTCGCCATGGTGAACTCGTAGTCGGTCGCCAGGTTGGTGAGCTGAGAGAGCGTCATGCCTGCGGGCGTCGCAAAGTCGACCCCGCCCGAGGTTGCGGCGCTGCTGGTGGTGGCGATTGAGCGCAGCTGCACGGCGGTCGCGGAGTTGTGGCCAGGGGATACGAGCGTCGCGTCGCCGAAAAGCGTGAACGAGGCCGCCAGGACGGCCGACCCCGTTTGGAAGAGCGACAGAGCGGCGAAGAGCGCAACAACGAAAGAGAGCCTCAAGGCCTTCATCGCGCACCTCCCTAGCGTCAAGAGGGTACGCATCTCAGCCGAGAGGGCTCAGGACCGAGCGCTCGACTTGCCTCTGGCAGCCCGGGCAGTAGTAGCTGCGACGGAATTCGCCCGGATGGTTGCCCCAGGCGATCGGCGCGCCGCACTCGTAGCACGGCTTTCCGGTGCGCTCCTGGACCCAGACGAGCTGCCTTCGATCGAGCGCGAAGCGCGTCCGCCGCGGTCCACCCTCGCGATTGCGCCGCAAGAGGTCTCGGGCGACGTCGAGCACGTGACGCAGCGAATCGTCGTCGAGATCCGCGACGCGAGTCCACGGCCACACACGCGAGAGAAAGAGCGTCTCGTTCTTGATCTCATTCCCGATCCCCGAGACGGTGCGCTGGTCGAGGAGAGCGGTGGCGATGTCGCGTTCCGGAGCTGCCTGCAGCCGGCGGAGGGCCTCGACCACGTCGAAGCCGTCCGCGATCACGTCGGGGCCGAGCTCAGGCACCACGGGATGGAGCGCGAGCTCGCGCGCGGTCATGAGCTCGACCACTGGCGGCGTCTGGCACGGCGCGACGTATTCATCGGTGGTGATGACGACGCGCGCATCAGACGGTTTGAACCACCAGCGCTCGCCGGGCCGGTACACGTGCCACATGCCCGTCATGCGCATGTGGGTGTGGAGCACGACGTCCTCACCGTCGGTCTTGAAGGTGATCATGAGGTGCTTCCCGTTCGACTCCACGGACTTGACCGTGCCCCCGACGATCCGGCGCTGAGAAGCGGCGAGCGTGATCTTCGGTGCGACGACGTCGAATCCGGTGACGACGCGACCCGCGAGCGCGCGGCGGAGCACCGTCGCGGCGCGGTAGATCGTGTCGCCCTCAGGCATGCAGCACGCGTTTCAGGTAGCCGCGGGGCGTCCGCGCGAAACCGGCCTCGCGCAGCGGTCCAGCGAGGGGCGTCTCGTCGACCGGTGCGCCGTCGACGGTCTCGATGAAAAGGGTGCGCCTGCCGTCGGGGTTAACCTCATCCGCGAGCGCCCGCGCGATCTCCGCCCGCGTGGCCTCGCCGTCCGCCTCGTCTGCGATGAACGTGAGGAGCTGCTCTTCGCCACGTCCGAGCCAACCGGCAAGGCGCCCGTCGACGAGGATCGCGACCGCACCGGCGGTGCGCATGGGCTTGCGCCCCTCGGGCCGCTCCGGCCACGGGAGCGCCGCGCCGTACGGATTGGCCGGGTCGGTGGCGGCGATGATCACGGCCTCCGGCTCGGTCGGTCGATCGCGTACGGCACGCAGCCGATCGACCGCGCCGGGCAGGGCGAACTGCGCGGCGCCACATCCGGCGACGAAGTAGCCGCGCCGCACGCGGCCGGCGTCCTCCATCGCTTTCAAGATCCCGTATGCCGACGCGAACCCGCCGGCGAGCCCCTCGGCGCGAACGGTCTCCCGCGTCAACACGCCATGCCGCTCGAGCAGCTCGCGCACCTGTGCGGTGGCGCGCTCGGTCGGAGTGAACGCCGCATCGGCAGCGGCGGCGGTGAGCGACCAGCGCCCGGCGATATCGTCACGGATGGCGAAGCGCTCCAGACTCCGAAAGTGCGCCGCACGCCCGACCGAATTCGCGCTACGCCGCGAGCGCCGGAGCGGCGCGATAAGCGCTCGCACCGCGTGGAACGTGTCGTTCGTGACTTCGCCCGCCCAGACCAGATCCCACAGGGCATCGCCGAGCTCCGGCGCGAAGCCACCGCGCGCCGCCGCGAGGAGCTGTGGAAAGAACGAAGCACCGCGCGACGCGAGCACCTCGCGAAGCCGATCATGGATCGGCCGGTCGGGTCGCGTTTGCGGGTCGGGCCGGAGCAGCGGGAAGTGTTCGGCGAGGAAGAGCGCGATCTTCCCGTCCTTCGGACCGAGGGCGCCGCCGCCCATCCACATGACCTCCCCCGAACCGAGCAGCGCATCGAGGTCGCGTGGGTCGTACTTCGCGACGCGTGCCGGGAGGATGCGCGACTCGAGATCCGACGCGGGAACGAACGCTCCCTCGAGCTTCGCGACGGCATCGAGGAGCGCGGCGGTACCCCGTTCGGGCGCGTCGATGCCGTGCCAGGCCACCGCAAAGCGGCCGAGCGCATCCTGCTCCACGGGCTCGACCTCGCGGCGTAGCCGCGCCAGCGAACGTCCGCGGAGGGTCCGTAGCACGCTCGCATCGCACCAGTCGCTTCCGCTTGCGCCCGGACGGAACTGCCCTTCGACGACCGTTCCCGCCTCGAGAAGGCGGCGCAGCCCATCGACGACCGGTGGTTGGGTCAGACCGAAACGGCGCGCGGCGTCCTCGGCCGCGAAGGGTCCGTGCGTGCGCGCGAACCGTCTCAGAAGCGACGCCAGCGGATCGGGATCGCTCTCGAGGAACGCATCGGGAAGTCCAAGCGGCAGCGCGACGCCAAGCGCGTCGCGATAGCGGCCCGCGTCTTCGGCGGGCGAAGCAGCATCTCGTGCACGCCGTCTGGATGACGGGCGGCGCGCTCGCGGGTCAGCTGCTGCAGCTGCAGCTCGAGCTCCGACACCGCGTCCGGGTCGAGCAGCTCGCGGAGCTCCACCTCTCCCAGAAGCGCGCGAAGCTGCGCGGGGTCGACGGTCAGCGCCTGGGCTCTTCGCTCCGCGAGTGGGGCATCGCCCTCGTAGATGAAGTTCGCGACGTAGTTGAAGAGGAGCGACGCCGCGAACGGCGATGGCGTCCGCGTATCCACGGTAATGACGCGAATCGCGCGCGAACGGATCCCGGCGAGGAGCTCGATGAGCGCGGGCATGTCGAAGACGTCCTGAAGGCATTCGCGGTACGTCTCGAGCACGATCGGGAATGCCTCGTAGCGTGCCGCCACCGAGAGCAGGTCGCCCGCGCGCTTGCGCTGCTGCCACAGCGGGGCGCGCTGGCCCGGGCGGCGTCGCGGCAGGAGCAGTGCGCGCGCCGCGTTCTCGCGGAAGTGCGACGCGAAGAGTGCCGTCGTTGGCGCGCCGAGATTCGCCTGACGCGCCCCGCCACCGCCCATGCCGAGCTGGCGCTGCACGAGGTCGGAGACACGGTCGGGATCGGGAAGCAGGAGGTCGACCGCCGGCGGTTGATCGGTCCCGGGGAAGCGGATCACGATCCCGTCGTCGGTCCAGAGGATGTCGGGCTCGTCGTCGGTGCGCTCGCGCACTATCGCGCCGATCGCCATCGCCCAGGGCGCGTGCACCTTCGCGCCGAAATGACTGAGGACGCACACGCGCCAGTCGCCCATGTCGTCGAGATAGCGCTCGACAACGATCGTCTTGTCGTCGGGCACCGCGCCCGTCGCGGCTTCCTGATCTCGGAGGTACTGAAGAAGATTTCGGGCAGCGCCCTCGGCCAGCGCGTGCTTGGTCTGCAGCTCGGCCATCGCGTCGTCGGGCGGCAACGTACGCATGCGCCGCGCGAGCGCGCCGATCGCGCGCCCGAACTCGAGTGGTCGACCGGGGTTCTCGCCGTGCCAGAACGGCATTCGCCCCGGCACGCCGGGTGCGGGCGAGACGAGGACGCGGTCGGTCGTGATCTCTTCGACGCGCCAGCTCGATGCGCCGAGGAGGAATACGTCACCCTCTTTCGTCTCGAACACCATCTCCTCGTCGAGCTCGCCAACTCGCCCCTTTCCTTTTTCGGCGCCGGCGAGGAAGACGCCATAGAGGCCGCGGTCGGGAATCGTGCCGCCGTTGCTGATCGCGACGACCTTCGCCCCTTCGCGAGAGCGCACCACACCGGCGGTCCGGTCCCACACCACGCGCGGGCGCAGCTCCGCGAACTCATCCGATGGGTAGCGGCCCGACAGCATGTCGAGGACGCCCTCGAATGCGCTCCGCGGCAGCTCCGCGAACGGCGCCGCGCGGCGGACCACGCGCTCGACGTCGTCGACCTTCCAGTCGTCCATCGCCGCCATCGCGACCACCTGCTGCGCCACGATGTCGAGCGGGTTGCGCGGGTAGCGAAGCGGCTCGACCGACCCGGTCTGCATGCCCTCGACGATCGCGGCGCACGCGAGGAGGTCGCCGCGGTACTTCGGGACGATCACGCCGGTCGAGGGCTCGTCGATGCGGTGGCCGGCGCGGCCGATGCGCTGCATTCCGCTCGCGACCGACGGCGGCGACTCGACCTGGATCACGAGGTCGATCGCGCCCATGTCGATCCCGAGCTCGAGGGAGCTCGTGGCCACGAGGGCGGGCAGCCGCCCCGACTTGAGATCGTCCTCGATCCGTAGGCGCTGCTCGCGCGCGATCGAGCCGTGATGCGCGTGCACCAGCTCTTCGCCGGCAAGCTCGTTCAACGCGGCCGCGAGCCGCTCGGCGAGGCGACGCGAGTTCACGAAGATGAGCGTCGAGCGATGTGAGCGGATGAGCTCGAGGAGGCGCGGGTGGATCGCCGGCCAGATCGACGCGCGCTGGACCGCGGTCACCGGACCGCTCGGGATCTCCGCCGGCTCGCCGAGCCTAGCCATGTCCTCGACCGGGACCTCGACGCGCAGCTCGAGCGCCTTTCTGCGACCGGCGTCGAGGATTCGCACCGGCCTCGACGCGCCGGCGTCGTCGAAACCACCGAGGAAGCGCGCGATCTCGTCGAGCGGACGCTGGGTCGCGGAGAGCCCGATCCGCTGCAGCCTCGGCGCGTCCGGTCCGCGCAGCTCCTCGAGCCGTTCGAGCGATATCGCGAGGTGCGATCCGCGCTTGCTCGGAACGACGGCGTGGATCTCGTCGACGATCACCGTCTCGACCTTCGTGAGCGCCGACCGGGCCAGGCTCGTGAGCACGAGGTAGAGCGACTCGGGCGTGGTGATGAAGATGTCCGCTGGCTCGCGCTGGTACCGCGCGCGCTCCCGCGACGGGGTATCGCCCGTGCGGATCGCGACGGTCGGCTCGCGGTACGTGACGCCGAGGCGCTGCGCCTGCCGGACGATTCCCACAAGCGGCGCCCTCAGGTTGCGCTCGACGTCGACCGCGAGGGCCTTCAGCGGCGACACATAGAGCACGCGGGTATGGGGGTTTTGCGGGGGCGGAGCCCCCGCAACGGGGAACATGAGGCGGTCGATGGCGGCGAGGAACGCGGCCAGCGTCTTACCCGATCCGGTGGGCGCGAGGACGAGCGCGCTCTCGCCCGCGGCAATCGCCGGCCACGCGAGCTCCTGCGCGCGCGTGGGCATCGCGAACGTCGTCTCGAACCAGGCGCGCGTCGGCTGATGGAAGGTCGCGAGCGGGTCGCTCCCCACGTGAAGACGATACCGTTCGCGGGTCGTGGAGATCGGCCTCGGAATTGATTCGCGTTTTGCACTCGGACCCGAGGCGCACCAGCGGATCGCCCGCGACGCCGCGCGGCTCGGCTACAAAAGCCTCTGGACGCCGATCGGGTCCGACCGTGGGCCGTTCGATATTTGCGCGGTCTGGCACGAGGCGAGCGGCCTCGCGACGGGGATCGCGGTCGTGCCGCTATCGGGCTGGAGCGTCGACGCCGTGGCTTCCGTCGCGCGCGAGACATTCGAGCGCTGCCGCGGCCAGTTCACGCTCGGTATCGGCAGCGGCCGAACGACGAGCGCGGTCATCCGCAGCATGCGTGAAGCGGCCAGCTCGCTCCGCGAAGGCGCGCCCGGTGTGCCGCTCTTCCTCGGCGCTCTTGGTCCACAGATGCTGCGGCTCGCGGGCTATCGGTACGATGGCGCCGCGCTCAACTGGTGCAGCATCGAGCAGGTCGCCTGGAGTCGTGAACAGGTCGTGGCCGGCGCGCGCGCGGTGCAGCGCGACCCGCGCGAGGTGCGGATCCACGAGTACGTCCGGGTGTGTATCGACGATGACGTGGCCGCGGCGCGCGCGGCGTTCGCGAAGATGGTCCTCACCTACGCGCTGGCCCGTCCCGGTGCCGACAAGACCAAGGGCTATCGCGCCCACTTCGCGCGGATGGGCTTCGGTGACGTTCTCGACGACCTCGAGCGCCGGCGCGACCGCGGCGCGGCCGAGGACGAGCTCGCCTCGCGTTTTCCCGATGAGCTCCTACGCCGCGTCGGCTACTGGGGCGCGCCTGCCGGCGCGCGCGAGGCGTTTGGCACTCTCGCTCGCGGCCTCGACATCGCGATCGTTCGTCTCGTGCCGTCGCGGCGCAACGACGAAGGCGCGGTGCGACTCGCGATGGAGGCCTGCGCCCCGCGCTAACGAACCTGTTCGGCGAGGCGCGCGAGGTCGGCGGGCCGCAGGGTCCGCGACGAGATCTCGTAGGTCGAGCCGTTCTCCGTCCACCGCACCACGCTCACCGAATTTGCCTCGACGGTCCAGCTGACCGCGTAGTTGCCGTGAACCGAAAGCGCATCGGCCGGACGCGGCGAAGGTGCCTTGACCGCGAGCGTGTTTGGGGCGAGCGCGATCACGACCGTGTCGCGCGTCCCGCGGATCCGATACGAACGCACGGTCGGCTCCGGCCGTGGCGGCCCGTACACACCGTCCACTCGCAGGGGAGAGATCGGGACCGCGATGTCGGAGGGCAGCTCGAGCGCGAGCGTCGCCGGTCTCGGTCTTGCGAGCGCCTGCGCGATCACGGAAGGGCCCGTCGACGGCACCGCTCGAACGAGCTGTGCGTGGGGAACGGCATTAACGAACAGCATCGCCGCGGCGGCCACGCTCGCCGAAGCCAGCGAGAGCACCACTCCAAACCGGGGCGCGAAGGCTCGTGGGGAGCCGACCTCCAGATCGAGGATCACGCCGGGACTCTGCTCTTGGTCTCCTCTTTCACCGCGTCGAGCTCGCTCCCGTACGCCCACACGTCGATGTCCGCCGTTTCGACCCCGTGTGCGCCGAGGATCGTCCCGATCTGCGCGCGGTGGTCGCTGCCGTGATGAGCGAACTGATTGAGGAGCACCCACGAGGTGATGAGCATCGGCGGGTCAGCCGGATTCCGTCGACGGGCATCGCGGATGACGCGATCCGGATCCAGATTCGTACCGCTGAAGAGCTTCTCCACTCCGTCGTTGACATGCTGTAGGTGCTTGGCGATCTCGTCGAGCGTCGCCTCTCCGTTGGTGTCCTCGTCCATCACCGGCTCCGGCATCTGCATGAAGCGCCGCAGGTAGCGCTCGTCGGCCGCGACGATGTGAACGAGCGTGGCGCGGATGGATCCATAGGTGCCGGGGACGGTGAGCGCGAGCTGTTCATTGGTGAGCTTGCGGCAGTGATCAATGAGCTTTTTGGTCGCCCACACGTCATGCCGCATCTGGCGGAGCATCGGTGGTGTGCTCATCTCTGGAGTATGGCCCTTTCTTATTTGGTCTCGCGGCTCGCCGAGCTCCATCGCGTACGGCCAGACCTGCAGGTCTGGAGGGTCGATCCCGTGTGCGCTGAGCGTCGTGTTTATCTGCGCACGGTGATCGCTGCCGTGGTGCACGAACTGCGTCAGCGGCGCCCAGGCATTCATCTCGAAGCGCGGTTGATCAGGGCGGCGCAGTGGCGTATCGGTGATGAGGCGATCGCCGTCGACGTCGCCGCGGCTGAAGAGTCGCTCGACGCCGTCCTTCACGTGTCCGACGTGACGCGCGAGATCGTCCAGCGTCGCCTCATCGTTCGCGCGGAACGGCGGCTCGTGGAACAGCGCGCCCAATAGGCGCACGAGGTAGCCCTCATCCGACGACACGATGTGCGCGAGCGTCCGACGGATGCTCCCGTACGTCCCCGGCACCGTCAGGTCGAGCTGGTCTGGTTTCAGCCCGCGGCAGTACCCGATGAGCTGTTCCGTCGCCCACACGTCGTGGCGAAGCTGCCGAAGCATCGGGGGCGTCGCTCCGGCGTGTGCCATCACGTCTGGAGCAGCGGACTGCCGCGTTTGACGAAGCGGCCGCGGCCCTTCTTTCCGATGAACTTGTCCTTCTCCACAATCACCTCACCGCGCGAAAGCACGGTCGTCGCCTTGCCCTTCACCTTGCGTCCTTCGTAGGGGTTGTAGTCGACCCGCATGTGATGGGTCTTTGCCGAAATAGTCGATGTCGTGCGCGGGTCCCACACCACGATGTCGGCGTCGCTTCCGACCGCGATCGTGCCCTTCTTCGGGAACATGCCCATGAGCTTCGCGGGCGTCGTCGACGTGATCTCGACCCAGCGATTCAGGGTGATTCGCTTCCCAACCACGCCGCCGTCGAAGAGCAGCACCATGCGCGTCTCGACCCCCGGCGCCCCATTCGGAATCTTCGAGAAGTCACCGATCCCGAGCTGCTTCTGCTTCGGCAGACCCTTGAAGCCCTCGGTCATGCAGAAGGGGCAGTGATCCGTGGAGACGACCTGAAGATCGTTGCGTGCGATGCCTTTCCAGAGCTCGTCCTGGTGCCACTTCTCGCGAAGCGGCGGGCTCATGACGTATTTCGCCCCGTCGAACCCCGGCTCGTCGTAGTTGTCGATCGATAGAAACAGGTACTGCGGGCACGTCTCCGCGTACGCGGGCAGGCCGCGGTCGCGGAAGAGCCGCACCTGCTCGAGGGCCTGCGCCGCCGAGAGGTGGACGATGTACAGCGGCACTCCACCGGCCATCTCGGCCAGCCGGAACGCGCGGTAGGTCGCCTCGCCTTCGGCTTCCGGCGGACGCGTGAGCGCGTGCCACTTCGGCGCGGTGTTCTTCGCCGCGAGCGCGCGCTTCACCAGCACGTCGATCACGCCGCCGTTCTCCGCGTGCATGCAGATGAGGCCGCCGTTCTCCGCGGTGCGCGACAGCGCCTTGAAGATGGAAGCGTCGTCGACCATGAACACGCCGGGATACGCCATGAAGAGCTT